>DATLVQ010000762.1:0-11083 GCA_035577325.1 Bryobacteraceae bacterium
CCATCACTCGAGTGAGATTTTTGCGGAGTCGTTGCTACTTAGCAGCCATGTTCCCTGATGTGGCGCGTAAAAGCTTTGCGCGCGGCTTGCCATCGTTTGTAGGCTGCGCTCGATTCTGGCTTGCCTTTAGCGCGAATGGTTGCTTTGATTTTTTCTTCCAGGTCGGCAAGAAGGCGCTGGCGCTCTGGGCAGCTTGGGCGTTGGGTCTCATCCATTCCGGCCTTAGTGTAGCGGGCTCAGCATGTCAGATTTAATCGGGAGAATTCTTTCGGAACTTCGCCCTACTCGACGTCAACACCCTGTCTTGGTCTTTCTCGAAACACTCGCCGATGGTCTGCTGGTATCCGCGCAGTTTGCGCTCGCGCCGTTTGTGGGATTGAGCCACCAGATGCGCGTTGAACTTCTCCCAGGGCGCGTACCGGGGAATCGGCGCCTGCCCGCCCTTGGGTTCATGTCTGCTTTCCTTCCCGTCCGCCGGGACAACCAATATCGGCAAGTCGCGACGCATACAAATTAGAATAGATTATGAGCTGCCATTCCGCGAGCGTCGGTTGCACCATCCTGTTCTGGGCTTTGAGTGGGAACGTCCTGTTCGCTCAGGTAATTGCCACGGGCCAGCCCGTGCCGCGCACGGCCAGCCCGCCCGTCGTGTTCGTAAACGGTTATCAGAACGATTGCACCAACTCATCGTTCGCCCACACGTTCGGGATTGCCGACCAGGTGCTGCACGCTAACGGCAACGTGGTTCTTTATTTCAATAATTGCGACGTTGCCGCGAAAGCTTCCATCGAAGTACTTGGTGCGGCATTCGGCGCGATGCTGTCTGCCTTGAAATACGACGACGGGGCCGCGGTGGACCTGGTCGACGTGGTGGCCCACAGCATGGGCGGCCTCATCGTACGCAGTTATTTGAGCGGCAAGCAGGAGCAGGATGGAGCGTTCTTGCCTCCCGCCGGCACACACATTCGGAAAATCGTTTTTCTCGCCACGCCGCATTTCGGCAGTGGCGTCGCCGCGCTGGGGTTCGGAACGAACTCGCAATTGGATGAGTTGTCGAGCGGCAGCCACTTCCTTTTCAGTCTTGCGACATGGAACGATAACACCGACGATCTGCGCGGCATCGACGCCGTGGCGCTCATCGGGAACGGCGGAACAGGCATCGCCACTACGCCGGGCTTCGATGACGGCGTCGTGGCATTGACCGCCGCGTCCCTGGGCTTCTATCAAGCAGGCCGAACGCGCATCGTTCCGATGTGTCACACCGATGGCGGAGGGCTGATCAGTCTCGGAGGATTCTGCGATTCCAGCGCTAAAGGAATTGCCAAGGTCCGGTCAGCCACCGACGATAACGCCCGGTTTATCGTCTCTTTCCTGGACGGAACAACGGACTGGCAAACGATTGGCGAGTCGGCGGAGCAGAACAAGTTTCTTTCGGTAGACGGTGGATTGTATCTCCGGCCGTTAACGGCGTCGGGATCGCCGCAAAAGCTGAATTCCGCGGTAGCCAAGACGCCCGATGGAACGGCCAAGACGTTGAACATGTCGAACGATGAGATTGCGTACACCGACATGTTCCCTGCCGGCCAAGCGGGGCTCACTGCGAACGCCGCATCAGGAAGTTTGACACGCACGGTGACCTTGCCGGCCGGCGCCGGGCAGGCGTTTTTGGTTAAGCCCGGCCCCAACGTCATCCGGGTACAGCCCGCCGCCGCGGCCGTGTTCCCGTTCTCCTTCGCGCCACGCATGCTCATCGCTATCTACGGTGAAGCGCTCGCGCAATCGACTGATCAGGCTCGTTCGCTGCCGCTGCCCACGCTGTTGAGCGATGCGCAGGTGATGCTGAACGGGTCGCCGCTCGGGCTGCTCTACGCCTCCCCGGTCCAAATCAATGCGCTTCTGCCGGACAACTTGGCTCCTGGCCTTGTTAAGTTAACGGTTCAGAATTCCTCGGGCACGAGCAATGTGAACCTCATGCTCGAAGCGGCGCATCCGGCGATCTTCACGCGCGACCAAAGCGGCACAGGCGCCGCAGCCGCCATCAATGCGCGGAACGGTCTGCCTGTGACGAGCAATAATCCCCTGCGGCCGAACGATTATATGGAACTGTTTCTCACCGGCCTGGGAGGCACCACGCACCGGCAGGGATTGGATGTCGCAAATCAGGTTCCGGCTGTCACTGTCGGCGGCGCCGATTGTGCGGTCACCTACGCGGGCAGAGCGCCCGGGTTCGTGGGTCTCGATCAGATCAACTGCAGATTGCCGGCGGGTATCGCAGCGAATGCGTCCGCCGATGTAGTGGTCAGTTCCGGTGGGCGGATGAGTAATGTGGCGACGATTGCGGTGGACTAGAAGGCAGGAGGTCGATAGTGTCCAAATGGAGTTTGTCCTCCCTAAGCTCCTTACCAAATTGTTTCATCCAACCCTCAACGCCTCCACAGGGTTGATGGACGCTGCCCGCCGGGCCGGAATGATTCCAGCGATGGCGGCCGGCTCGCAGAACCCGCGCTACCGAGACTCGAACCGCAATGGCCCGCATTTGGAGGAGCATTCGCCACGTATCACTTGTACGCGTGCACACGTGCCGGTGTATGATATTTGGTCCGTCGTAACTTAGCTTGCGCCGACTCACGTTCGCAGCTCTAGCCAGGAGGGCTCATGCTGAAGATTGTGCGACTCCTTGTTGGCGTCGTTCTTGCCACACTGCCTTATGCTGCCAGCGCCGGCAAGGTCATCCACGTCCCAGCCGACCAGCCTACTGTTCAGATGGGAATCAACGCGTCGGTTAACGGTGACATGGTCTTAGTGGCGCCGGGCACATATTTCGAGAACATCAATTTCGAGGGTAAAGCAATCGCCGTCGCAAGTGAGCTTGGCTCCAACAAGACCATCATCGACGGTGGCCAGATAGGTACAGTAGTCACTTTCGCGTCAGGAGAAGGCCTGGCGTCCGTTCTCAGAGGATTTACACTGCAAAACGGTTTCCCCAGTTCCGGAGCTAGTTGCGGCCAAGGCGGTGGAATCAATATTACTGGTGCCTCGCCAGCGATCCTCGAGAACGTCATCCGGAATAATTCTGCCATCGAGGGAGGGGGGATTTTCATCAATGGCGGCTCTCCAGTAATCAGTGGAAACGTCATCACGAACAATAACCAATCCTGTGGCGGTGGAATTGGCGGAGCGGGGATCGCCATCTTTAGCCCGGGATCAGCCAAGATTCTCAACAACGTGATCTCCCGTAACACTTTGACCAGCGCAAATGGCGGAGGTATTTCTTTGTTCTCCGCCGGAACGCCGACTGTCAGTGGAAATGTGATAAGCCAAAATACCGCGACTGGCCTTTTTCCCTGCACGCAGGGTGGCGGCGTCTACGTGAGCAGTTCGGTCGGGACGATAGCGAATAACCTGATTACTGCGAACAGTGCCGGCTGCGGAGGTGGCATAGCGGTGGTAGAGTTACCCAACTTAGGGCCTTTGGTAATCAATAACACGATTGCTAACAACCCGTCCCCGCAGGGATCGGGCATTTATTCCGACAATTTCGACGCCCAAGTTAGATTCAGCAACAATATTATTGTGGCCGCGTCGGGGCAGGTTGCCGTTTTCTGCGGGAACGGAGGCAGCCAACAACCGATTCTTTCTTTCAACAATGCGTTCGCTCCAGGAGGCACAGCATACGGAGGAAACTGCGCGGGCCAAGCGGGTGTCAACGGTAACATCTCCGCCGACCCACTTTTCAACGCCCCATCGTCCGGCGACTACCACGTCAAGCCGGGATCGCCGGTGATCGATGCGGGGAGCAGCAAGAATGCCCCGGGCAGGGATTTCGATGGATTGCCGCGTCCGATCGACGGAAACCGCGACGGCAACGCCGCCTTCGACATGGGCGCATATGAATTTGCCTTTCGCGTAAAGATTAACATTGAGCCCGGTGTTTCTCCCAACACGATTAGCCTCAGCCAGAATCCACAGATCCCGGTGGCGATCCTGTCGAGCGCGAGTTTCAACGCGTCGGCGGTCGTCGACATCACCTCTCTCAAATTCGGCGCTACGGGCAGGGAGGCCAGCCTCGCATCCTGCGTTGCTGAAGATGTCAACGGCGACGGGTTGCCCGATCTTGTGTGCACATTCAATACCGCGCAGAGTTCCTTCAAGGTAGGGGACAAGCGTGGAATCCTGATCGGCGCGACCATTCTCGTAGCACCACTTGCCGGTATTGATTCAGTCGTGATTGTCCCCTGAAACGCGGAGCACCAAGGCCAGCCGGAGCGGCTGCGCCGGCGGCTGCGCGGCGACTTGGACAACATTGTGCTGAAGGCGCCTGAAAAGCTACCGGAGCGGCGATACGGCTCGGTGGAAGAGTTGGCGCAAGACATCGACCGGCATTTGCGGCACCTGACGGTGAGAGCGCGCCCCAGCACCATTGCCTACCGTGCTGCAAGGCTCGTCAAGCGGCATAAGGTTGAGGTGAGTTCGAGGTCCTCCTCCAGCTCATCTGATCTGGCTCTGCCACGTTGTTCCCTATCGTCCGACCGGTACGACGCCCCATTGAAGGTATTGATGAACAGTGCGGCGCGGGTTCGTGGGATCGAAGGCCAGAATCGTTTGGGGCGTTCGCACCCGCGGGCAGCGCGTGGTGTTCCTCCTGAACTTCTTCGATGAGTTGCGACGGCGCGCTCCGGCGGCAGGGCAACAGAGATTCTTCAAACCACTTGCTCTTGCCGGTGGCGCGAACGAAGCAGTTGGGAGCGGCTCTTTCGATTCCTGGCGGTAAAGCCCGATCCAATCACTGATTTCAAGTGAATAGCGCCACGAACGGATTCGGCCTGAAAAGTCGGCTACTCGTCACGTGGGCTTCGCTCGATCGAGTTTCCCGACAGCAAACCGAGAACAGCCCTATCATCCACCTCGCCCTGCCGCTGGCACGCGGAGATCCACGGTTGGCAATTCGGAAGGAAGGCATTGTTTCACATTATCGGCCTCTATTCGACGCTGGCCTCCCGGTACTGGCGGTCTGCCCGCGAGCGGCCAGCAGTTTAGCTAAGTGGGTAACCGAGTCCTGCAGTAACTCCTAGTTATTGGTGTGATCCATACCGTTCGGAAGTTACTATTCACAACTGTGAATCCCCACGTTGAGTAATATCGACTCGTGATCTCTTCAGACGATGAAGGGATCCGGTGCAGGGCGCCGACACACAGGCGTATGCGCTTCTCGAAATGTTGCGGAAAGCGAGGAAGGAGATAGACATGAAACTGATAGCACGAGGCTTGAACGCGAATCGACGCTGGTTCATGAAGAACGCACTGGCTTGCGCGGGCGCGGCGGGCGCCGGAACCCGGCTGTTGGCAGATGATCACAACGACGATAACAATCATGGCCGACTCAGCAAGGGGGATGCAGCTCTGCTCCGCTTCGCCGCCGCAGCGGAAATCCTGGAAAGCGATTTTTGGATACAGTACAACGAGCTCGGGGGAATCCAAGACAGTGAGGTGCCGGGTGGCAGTGGAATTCCTGCATACACCGCTGCACTTAAAAACCTCGACGGGGACTTTGATCAATACATCCATGACAACACCGACGATGAGATTACTCATTTTACTTTCCTGAATGCCTATCTGATGTCCAAGGGTGCAGCACCGGCCGACCTCGAGCAGTTTCGCACTTTGCCGGGCAGCACGGCGACAGGATCCAGTGGGAAACCGCGGCTCACAAATCTCATGCAGCTCACCTTGGATACCAGTTGGTGGACGCGGTATCGCAGCAGCGCGAACAACCCCGATCTCGATCCCAATTTCGTGTTCCCGCAGGCCGTTCCGGGTTTGGCCTCCGGGCAGTTTACGGCAATTCCCAGAACCAACGCTGACCTATCTCCGGCTGATCACCTGCAGGCTATTGCCAACACTGCCGCGTTCCACATGCCGACCATCGAGCAGGGTGGCAACAGCCTTTACCCTTCGATGGCACAGAGGGCGAGCAGCGTGGAAGTCCTGCGAATACTTCTCAGCATCGGTCCCACTGAAACAATGCATTTTCAAACCTGGTCCGACAAGGCGGGCAATGCGGTTTCGGACCCCCTGGCCCCCCTGACCGACTCCACTAATGGCTTGACGTTTCCGAACCTCAATGCGGCTCCTTTTGGAGGTGAGACCTTCCAGACAAACCTCATCATGCCCGAGCCCTGCCCCTTCCTGAGCCGAAGCCTCCCGGTATGTTCGATCATTCGACCAACCGAGACAAAAGGGGTTGCCATGGGCGTGGTGCAGTTCTTAACGGCCATGGGGTTGTTCATCGGCCAGCCGAACACGTTCTTTGAATTGCTGCAGGACCTTGCGGCGGAAGCCGACAAAGCCAAACGTAAAAGCGGCGACGACTAATCGTCTCCCACGCATGGGCGTCCTGGTGTCCAATGCCGTAGCAGCGGCCACAGGGCCGGGAAGAGCGGTGTTATGTGCCGTCTATCTGCGATACGAATCGTCGGCGGGCTTCCAAATGGAATTTGTCCTCCCTGAGCCCCTTACCAAAAGTGGTTCATCCAACCCTCAACGCCTCCACTGGGTTGATGGACGCTGCCCGCCGGGCCGGAATGATTCCAGCGATGGCGGCCGAAACGGCGAGGGTCGCGGAGGCCGCGACCATTACGCTGAAATTTACGCTGCTGATCTCATAGAGCTGCGATTTTACGTAGCGCACGCAAAACATGGCGACCGGCGCGCCAATCAGCAGGCCGAGGAGAGCCTGCAGCATAGTGCCCCGCATCACCATGGCGATCACGCGATTGCGCTCAGCCCCGAGTGCCATGCGAATCCCAATCTCGGGCGTGCGGCGAACGACCGTGTAGGCGGTCACGCCGTACAGGCCGAGAGCGGCGAGCAGGAGCGCCAGCGCACCAAAGAGCGAGGTGAGACGCGCAACCAATCGCTCCTCGGTGAAGCGGGCGTCGATCTGCTGCTGGAAGGTCTGGAACTTGACGATGGTGAGGTTAGGATTGATGCTGGCGAGCGTGCCGAGTGCCAGCTTCTCCATGTTGTTTACCGGCCGTTCTGTCTGCACGACAATGGCACCGGCATACATGGAAAGGTCTTTTTCGACCGGGTTGTCGGAGTTCGCTGGCCGCTGTGTCAGCGGCACGAAGTACATGGCGTGGCTCTTCCAGTAAACACTAGTGTAGGTGGTGTCCTCGACTACACCGACGATCTCATAGGCACCATCTTTGCCGGGATCGGGAAAGCCGAAGCGGTGGCCGATAGGGTTGCGTGCGCCGAAGAACTGCTTGACGAACTCCTGATTCACTACCGCGACGGGAGGCGCCTTTAGCGTGTCCTGCGTAGAAAATCCGCGGCCCATTACGACGTGTGTTCCCACCGAATCGAAGTACTCAGCAGTGCCCTTGACCCACGAGGCGCCCTTTTCGGGATCCGGCTCACCCTGAATCTTGACGCCGGTCCCCCAGTTGTTTTCTTCCATGGGCGTGTAGGTGGCCAGCCCCACCTTGACCACGCCGGGCAACGCGTGGAAGCGGTCTTCGATGGTCCGATAAAGCGTCTCGACCTGAGTCGTTGCGTAACCCGCTGCCTGCGGGTTGATGTGAATGATATAGCGGTTAGTAGCATCGAGCTTCATGTTGATGCCTTGCGCCTTGTTGAGGCTCTGGGTGAAGAGGCCGGCGGCAACCAGCAGAACCAGCGAGAGTGCCGCCTGTAGGACCACGAGCGCGCGTTGCAACCATGAGGCGCCGTGCGCCGTGGTACGGGGGGTCGAGCGCAGTGTTTCAGCGGGCTGTGTGCGAGCGGCAATCCAAGCCGGGGCAACGCCGAAGAGAATTCCCGTAACGAGCGACAGCACGAAGGCAAACGCGATCACGGGAGGAGACGGCGAGGCGTCAATAGGAATGCCACGCTGACTGGGAAATGCGAGCGTGAGTAACACGCGCGCGCCCAGGAAGGATACGCCGAGGCCGAGCAGTCCGCCGAGGCCGGCAAGAAGGACGCTCTCCGTAATGAGCTGGCGAATGATGCGGCTACGCTGCGCGCCTAGCGCGGTGCGGATGGAAATCTCGGCGCGCCGGCTCATGCCGCGGACCAGCAGCAGATTGGCAATGTTGGCGCAGGCTACGAGAAGCACGAGAGCGGCGATCCACGTTAGCAGGTGAAGATGCTCCTTGTACTCGTCCTGCATATTCTGGATGCCGCCGCCGCCCGGAGTAAGCACGACGTGCGCGCGTGCGAGCGCCTTCTTGTTGCGCTCCGTCTGAAACATTTTGAGCGTCGAAAACTGCTGTCGGAGGAGGGCGCTGCTTTTGGCCTGCAGCGCGGGCAGCGACACGCCCGGCTTGACGCGGCCGATGATGTAGGCCCACGCGACGTCGTTGTCGCGCAAATAGTCCGCGCCAATGACCGTGTCCATCGACTCGAGCGGCAGGTAATATTTGGGCGGCTGGCTGGAAAGGCGGTCACCGTAAAAGCCCTTAGGCGCGACCCCAATGATGGTGACGGCTTTGGTGTTGATCCAAAAGATGCCCCCAATAACGGAGGGGTCGGCGGAGAAATCCTGCTGCCAGGTCTCGTAGCTCATGACGGCTGAGATGGGCGCGCCCTTCTGGTCATCCGCATCAACGAAGAAGCGGCCGGCGGCCGGCGAAAGGCCGAACACGCGGAAGTAGTTACCGGAGACGAAGGTTCCCATAACGGACTGGGCGATAGTCTGCGGGCCTTCGCGGCGCACAGTAATCGGACGCCACGCATAGCCCGACTCCATGGCGGCCAACTCCTCGAATTCCGGGAGGTTCTTTTTGAAGAAATAATAGGTTTCGGTAGCGAAGAGTGAATAATCGCCGCTGTCGTTCGTTCCCGAATTGACGCAACAGTCGTCCCGATCGCCTATCCGGATGAGGGTTTTGGGATCAGCCACCGGGAGAGTGCGGAGAAGCACTGAGTGGACCAAAGTGAAGATGGCCGAGTTGGCGCCGATGCCGAGCGCCAGCGTTAGGATAGCCACGATGGTGAAACCAGGGCTGTTGCGGATCATTCGGAAGGCGTAGCGGACATCGTTCAGCAGCGAGTTCACGGAAGTCTCCTAAATCCTAGGACTGGGCGGCCAGTCAATGGTTACTCAAGTTGGGTAATTCTTTTAAGCCAGGGGCCAGATGGCGATCCGGGGAAATGGCGCGTAAGATCCCCGGCGCCTCTTCAATTGATCCGGCGTTATAGAGCCGGGGACGTCTACTTCACCTTGGTCGCCGTTACGGTGACGACGCCGAGTTCGCGGCCCTGGCTCCCCGACGAAAAATCGTAGAGCTTGAAAACGTACCTCGTATTGGGCCGTATCCAAGGGGCGGAGCATTTCCGCCCTTCACAAGACCGGGAGGCCGAGAATTCGCGTGTCTTCTCGCCTTCCGCTCCTTCCGACTCCACCATTACCCTGGCCTTCTTGACGTTTTGTGTGGTCCAGGTGATGTGCGAGGTGCACTCTCTCTGCCCACGCTCAATTCGACAGGGATTCGGTTCTGCCGCGATGATACCGGACGGCTCGGCCGCCAGCGCGCGTGCATGCGGAAAGCCCAGGCTCATCATGGGAATTAGCAGACACATCCATCGTTTCATGACAAATCCTCCTCTGCTCTAGCTTAGCTGATGCTCTGCGAAGTCTTCCCGGCAACCGCGCCCTTCTCCAAGCGGACAGCCCGACGCGAATCTCCTCGTCAAATCGGGACACTTGACGTCTCCTCGAGCCGAGCGCCCAGGTGCGCAACGCCGGTGCGCTTTGCGGCGGGATTTCGCTTGCAGTCTTACTGCTTCAACACCTTCACCACATAGTAACTAACCGCGTGTGGAACTTCCTTGAACCAGTGAGGAGTTGTCGCCGGAATCACGATGACATCGCCTTTGGTGAGGTGGTGCGTCTGCCCTCCAACGATGTCTGTACCCATAAATTGCCCGGGTTTGGTTGCTTTGCCGCCCACCATCCTGCCGCCCGTAACGAAGGTTGCCGCGCCGTCCACAACGTAGATCACGTCCGTCTCTTTGTCATGTACCTCCACTTGGCCTGCCTTGTCGCGGTAGCTGCCGGAGACCAGCAGGTCCGGGGCGCTGACCAGGGGGCCGCCTTTGCTGAGCGCGGCCGCAACCTTCTCGTGGCCGACATAGGTAACGCCGGAGACCGGGTCGGCGAAGGCCAGCAGGAGTGCAATCGTCAACAGAACCGTAAGCGCCAAAAAAATCTTCATTCTTTTTCTCCCGAGTGACTCTATTTCTGAAACTCGATCATCATACGACAAAACGCCTGTGCTCCTGCATGCCCTAAGTGCCATTGAATCGTACGGCAGATTAGCCGTTGCACCGGCTGTATACTAAACGGAGGGTTCTGAGTTCCACAAGCGTCGAGGGCCGCTCGCCCCGAAAACGTGGCACGAGGAGGAGTCCTATGAGTCGGCTTTGCGCGATTCTGCTGTTTGCGGCCTCTATGACTGTCGTGGCCCGGGCGCAGGGTAGCGGCACCATCGAAGTGCCCGACACCGTTGACGCGCCCGATTCGCCCTTCCTGGTTACCCGGATTGCGAAAGGCCGCATTGCTGCCATCAAACATGATGCCCACGTCACTATTCTTCTGCTCGAGGACAGCAAAGGCCATCGAGGCGCTCTCAAAGTCAACAGCCGTACGAAATTCAAAGCCGACAAGGGAACCGAATATGCCGGCAAGAAACACATCTCCCCGGACGACCTGGAAATCGGACAGAGTGTCAAGATCATCTTCGCCGCCAACAGCGGCCAGATTCTGGAACTGCGTCTGATCGCCAAGACCTGAGCGGTGTCGCCCCATAAATTGTTTCCGTTCCGGCCGCCAGTGGTAACGTGCAGGGCAGAGCCATGTCCGATCTTGGCGGCGATCTGCGGCATTTCAGTCATATAACGCATGCATCGAACGACTGAATGTCCGCATCTGTCTACTAAAATAAGGAGCGCGCAATGGAAGACGGCCCCATCCGCATCGTAGTCATCAACGGCAGCGTTCGTCCCGGCAACTACACCGGCATGGCGTCCGCATACGTGGTAGATGAGCTTAAAAAGCATCCGAAGGTGTCGGTGGAAG
>DATLVQ010000763.1:0-5082 GCA_035577325.1 Bryobacteraceae bacterium
TTCTTCTGCCGCAGGAACGGGTTGTTGCCGGAAATCAGCTCAGTCTCGAGGGCGCCGTCACGATACATTTCGCGATACAGCAAGGTTTGCGCGATATGGTTGTGCGGGCCCACGGCGCCGGGATCCTGTTGGGCGGCCTTCTCGAACTCGGCCAGGGCTTGATCGTATTCGAGGTTGTAAAAATGATCGAACCCGCGGGCAGATGGGGTATCTTGCGCCGGGGCGGGAAATGCGAGCAACGCCAGAAATGCCGCGGCCGCTATCCATGGAGCAAGTCGGCAGTCGATCAGACGCGGCGACGCGGCACGCGCCCGCCGCGGCCACATTCCTAATTGACGGGAAGATGGAGAGGCAAGTCTCCTGGGGAAAAGCATTTCTATTTCGATTCTAACTGCCTAAGCGCCCAGCGCGCGTGTTCGGCCACAACCGGCTCGGCCGATTGCGCCATTTTTTCAAGCGGTTCGCGAAACCGCTCCGAGCGCTGGTTGCCCATGGCCACGGCGACATTGCGCAGAAAACCGGAATAGCGGGCGCGTTTTACCGGACTCGAGCGGAAAATCTCGCGGAATTCGTCTTCGGAGACTTGGGCTAATTTTTCGAGCTCGGGAGCAAAATGCTCGGGAGCGAAGGCCGGCTCGCTGGTCAACGGGGCGCGTGTGTTCCAGGGGCACACATCCTGGCAGATGTCGCAGCCGAATACTTGATTTCCGATCTGTGCTCGCACGGCCTCGGGAATTGTGCCGCGCAGCTCGATAGTGAAATAGGCGATGCAAAGGCGCGAATCGATGGCCCACTCTGGGCCTTCCTTGGCGCCAGTGGGGACGATCGCCGCCGTGGGACAAGCATCGATGCATCGCGTGCAACTGCCGCAGCGATCGGGCGGAGGCGAACCCGGCGCAATTTCAAGCGAAACCAGCAGCTCACCCAGAAAGAACCATGAACCCATTTCCTGGTTGAGCAGGCACGTATTCTTGCCGATCCAGCCGAGCCCTGCGCGACGCGCGTAGGCACGCTCGAGCAGCGGCGCGGTATCCACGCAGATTTTCCAATCGAACGGGCCGGCGTGTTCGCGGAGCTTTTCGACCAGCCGCTCCAGACCACGCCGCATCACGTCGTGGTAATCACGGCCCCAGGCATAACGCGAAATCCATGCAAGTTCGTGGTCATCCAGGCGCGTCGAATAGGGCTCGGGACCGTTGTAGAGTTTGCCAACGCAGATGACGGATTTCGCGGAGGGCAGCAGGTGGCGGGGATCCGTGCGTACGTCCGCGCGATGATCGGTGAGATAGTTCATTTCGCCCGCAAAACCCGCGGCGACCCACTGGCGGTAATAGCCGGCTTCTTCGACCGGAAGCGCGGGTGTGGCGCCGGCCAGTTCGAATCCGCACTGGCGGGCCAATTCCTGAATGAGCGCCGGGGTCATGATTTCATTTTCGCCGAACAAACCTGATGCCATGCGTTATTGGTGAAGTTGAGTATAGACAATCGCCCCATTGCGAATGGCATAGCGAACATCAGTGAACGCCGCGATATCTTCGGCGGGATCGCCGCCCAACACTACCAGATCGGCGTCCATTCCGGGCGCGACGCGGCCTTTGTGTTTGCCGAAACCGTAACGGGCGGCAGGCTCGGTGGTCAGGGCGGTGAGGATCTCGGGGAAATTCATGCCGGCGCGATCCATGAGTCGGTATTCGAGCGCCGGGTCGTAGTCGGTCACAAAACCCACATCAGTTCCGAACAGGATTGAAATGCCGGCTTCCGAATACGCGCGCAGCTGAACCAGCAGCCGCTCCACGTTTTGGTTGTGCCCGAAAAGCTTGAGCGTCGGGATCACGGCCATGTGGCGTTTCTTCATCTCGGCCACCGTGGATGCATCGACGTCGCCGGGGGACTCCACTACATGCGTCAGAATGTCGACGCCGCCTTCAATCGCCGACGACAGGCCGGCTGAATCAGAGGGATGCGCCAGCAGTAACTTACCGCGCGCATGAGCCACGGCCGCTACCGCTTTGACGAGTTCCACCGGCATGGGGACCACTTTTTCCGGTGAAACCCAGGCGCCCTGGAAGATCTTGATGGCATCAGCCCCTTCGTCGAGCCGCGCGCGGGCAAGAGCCGTGGCATGGTCGGGCGTGTCTATCTCGGGAAGCCTGAGGGGCTGTAAATAATATGGCGTGGCGTCCTTGGATGTGAAAGGCTCGCCGGTGGAGAGAATCATGGGGCCGGGGAACTCGCCAGCTTCCATGCGGTGCGCGATGGCCTTGGTGTTGGCCAGTGGGGAGCCGGTGTCGAAGACAGTCGTGAAGCCCCATCGCGTGCACATTTCTCGAATCTGTGCGGCAAGCTGTGAGCCTGGAAGGCTCGCGGCGTTCTCCCACTTCGGTTCGGTGAAATGCACGTGGCAGTTCCAGTATCCGGCGGCAATGACCAGGCCGGTGCAATCGATGCGCTGGATGCCACTCGGCATTTTGAGCGCGGCGGCGCCGACCGAGGCAATGCGGCCGTCATGGATCAGAACGGTTCCGGCGGCCAGCGGCATTGCGTCAGGCGCGGTATAAATGCGGCCGCCCACCAGCGCCAGATCGGCGGCGGCACTTGCCACGGCGCAAATCACACAGAGCGCCAATAACGCGACGATGCAGTGCCGGATGGTTCGCCAGCCCATGTCACGCCAGAGTACGACAAAAACGGCGGTCTTTGTTCCTCTGCGCGTCTCATGGCGAATTCAAAGCTACAATAAGGATGTGTTGCGCATAGCAGTACCCGCGGCAGTCGCGCTGGCCGCGGCTCTTTCGGCCCAAACCGCCTTCTTTCCGCTGAAAGACCTGAAACCCGGGATGCTCGCCACGGGCCGGACGGTCTTTTCGGGGAACCACATCGAGGATTTTCAGGTCGAAATCCTCGGCGTGCTGGAGAACGTGGGCCCGAAACAATCGCTCATTCTGGCGCGGCTTTCAGGCGGGCCACTCGAGAAAACGGGCGTTCTGCAGGGCATGAGCGGAAGCCCGGTTTACATCGGCGGGAAGCTGGTGGGCGCTGTTGCCATGGCGTTTCCTTTTTCCAAAGAACCGATCGCCGGCATCCGGCCCATCGAGGACATGGTGCGCGTGTCGAGCGCCTCATCCGAACCCCTCCGGCGGGTCAAGGCGTCACTCGACAGCACCAACCTTACCGCCATGCTGCCGAAGCCCGAGGAAGCGATGTCGGGTGAAATGCGCATGGTGGATATCGCAACGCCGGTCTGGTTCGGCGGCTTCACGCGCGCCACGCTCGATCGATTCGCCCCCCAGTTGCGCGCGCTCGGCCTGGAGCCGCGGCAAGGGGTCTCGGGGGGCGGACGCGTCGAAACCCGCATGGGTGCTAGGGCGGCGCTGCAACCAGGCTCCATGATCAGCGTGGCACTGATGAGCGGCGATCTGAACGTCGGCGCCGACGGCACTGTCACGTACATCGATCAGGACAAAATCTACGCCTTCGGGCATCGATTTCTGGCGATTGGCCCGACCGATTTGCCCTTCGCCCGGTCCGAAGTCCTGACGCTTCTGCCCAACCTGGCCAGTTCGTTCAAGATTTCGGCAGCCAAAGAGTGGATGGGGACGATTTCGCAGGACCGCAGTTCAGCCATTACCGGAGAGCTGGGCAAGCGCGCACGAATGGTGCCGGTTTCGATTTCGCTGGCGCGCGCCGGGAAGAGGATCGAAGGCTACGACATGCAGATGGCGAATGACCGCTTTCTGGCGCCCTTTCTGATGCAGATCGCCGTGTACTCGGCCATTGATTCCACCGAACGTGCGCTGGGCGCGGCCAGTTACGCGGTCCGCGGTCAGATCGAGTTTCAGGACGGGGCGCCGCCCCTCAAGCTCAACAATATGTATGCGGGCGATGCCAATATCGCCATGCAAGTTTCGCTTTCGGCGGCGATTCCGCTGGCTTACGTGCTGCAAAGCGAATTCTCGTCGCTGGCAGTGAAAAAGGTAGCGCTCGACATCGATTCCTTCGACGAGAAGAAGCAGTTTCAGATCGATCAGGTGACCGTTTCACCCCACGAAGTGCGGGCTGGGGACAAAGTGCACGTGACGGCGGTATTCGTGGGCGACAACGGCGCCGAGGTATCCCGCACTGTGGATTACGCGGTCCCGATCGGTGCTCCTGCCGGTCCGCTTTACTTCACGGTGGCGGATGGAAACGTGGCGAACCTTTCGGAGTTCCGGCAAATCGTGGGCAGCACGCCGCGTTCAGTCGAACAACTCATGGCCAGCGTCAACAAGCTGCGGGCGAACACCAAAGCCTACGTGCGTGTATGGCGGGCCGAGCCGAATTTTCAGCTCGAGTCCGAGGATTTTCCCGATCCACCGCCTTCGCTGGCTTTGATCCTGGGCGCCTCACAGGGAGCTTTGCAGACGCGCAATTCGAAAGTGGCGGAACTGGAAATCAGCGCGGGTGACGCGGTGATCAGCGGAACGAAAACGGTGCAAGTGGAAGTGAAGGAATGAATCTTAGAGTGGGGCACGGAACAACGAGGGGCATGGGAGGACGGCGCGGCGGAGCGCGGGCGCGGAGACGCTGGATTTCGTTGTGCGTTGCCGTTGGCGTGCTGGGTTTCACTACTGTCATCAAGGCGTCCAGCACGACGGCCTGGGAGATGAATTCGTATCAGGATTTCATCCGGGGACGGTTTCAGGGAATCTCCCTCACACGCGAAGGGAGACTCGCGCTCGCACCCAGGATTCAGAGCATTTTTTCGTCGGATCAGCCGGTAGTGTGGGGCGTGGCCCCAGCGCCCGATGGTTCGGTCTACGTGGCCACGGGCCACCGCGGAAGGCTGTATCGAATTGACAAGTCCGGCAAGAGCACGCTCGTCTGGACCGCCGACCAGCCCGAAATTTTCGCCATCGTGACGGATACGAACGGTGCGATCTACGCCGCCACTTCTCCGGATGGGAAAATTTATCGCATCGAGAACGGCAAGGCGACGGAATATTTCGCGCCGCAGGCTAAGTACATCTGGTCGCTGGTCATGACTCAGGACGGCACTCTCTATGCGGGCACGGGGGATCAGGGCAAAGTGTTTCGCGTGGAATC
>DATLVQ010000764.1:0-4881 GCA_035577325.1 Bryobacteraceae bacterium
TAGATTTTATTGCGATAGAAATCAGGTATTGCCCTGATTGTAAATGCAGCGAGGCTGTCTCAAAGGTCTTCCGTAAGCCCCCGTCGGAGGCATGATTCGTGGCCGGAAACGCCGCAGAATCAATCGCCCGAGGCGGTTTTCGTGGCCGGCTGCTCTTTGGCGCCCGCCTGAGGACGGACTTTGGTCTTTTGCGCTTTCAGCCAAGCTGGGGGGCGCCCACGGCGAGGTCCGCTGCCGGCGGCCAGCCTTTCCAGGCTCAAAATGGCTTCGTCGATCTGCTCACGATCGCGGCGGAGCTCTTCCAGAATCTTATTCAAGTTCATCGTTTCCTCCCGTGTTGTTTGGCGTCTTCTGGTTTTTTAGCCAGGCAGGCGGGCGCCCACGGCGCGGCCCGCTTCCGGCGACGAGCCTTTCGAGGCTCAGAATGGCTTCATTTATCTGTTCGCGCTCGCGGCGCAACTCTTCAAGGATTTTATTCAACTGCATCATCGCCTCGCTGGTTGTGCGGCGTTGTAGAGTAACAATTCTGAACTGTTAGTACGCGGAGTTTATGTCTAATCGCTCGAAAATATTCAGTCCAATTTTTCAATGTTTCCGATCTAAAGCGCCGCATTTTTTGAAGTCTTGATGCCTAAATTATAGGCGCGGGCGCGCGGCTCCGTACACTAGGATTATTCTGGAGACGAGCATCAGCAATCCCTGAAGACCGGCTCCGTCGTGAGCTTTTGGGACCATTCCAGCCAAGTATTCCGGGCTTAGAGCCGGGAAGCGGTCGGAACGCCACATTTCTGGGAATGCGTGGCCGCCATCGATAAATTCGGAGAAATTGCCGGGGGATTTAAAAGGGCAGGGCAGGCGAAAGCGCCTGCCCTTTGTGTGGCTTAAGCTTCGATGAAGCCCTGGCGGATGGCGTAACGCACAAGGTTTGCGGTCTGGTGGACGTTGAGCTTGTCCATGATGCGGGTGCGGTGGCAATCGGCTGTTTTCACACTGATACCGAGGCGCGCTGCCACTTCCTTGGTGGAATTGCCCTCGGCGATAAGAGTGACAACCTGCCGCTCGCGATCGGTCAACTGGTTGGGTCGGCGGAGGGCGCCGCGGTTGCTGTAAGGCTCCAGGACCAGATCGGCCACGACATGGGAAATCTCGGGCGAAAAGTAAGTCCGCCCGTGCGCGACCTCTTCGACGCTACGTAGCAACTCTTCCGCGGTGCGCGTCTTCAGCACATAGCCGCGAATGCCGAGTTCGAGCGCTTCACGCACACGGTACTCCTCGGCATGCTTGCTCAGAACAATGATGCGCGTGGAGGGGCTTACTTCGAGAATCTGGCGTACGCTCTCAAGACCCCCGCCCGGCAGCTCAAAATCCACGATCACGATGTCCGGCTGAAATTGTTGCGCGAAACGCACAGCTTCGGGACTATCTTCATGTCCCATCACACGAAAACCCTCGCCCTCCATGAGCGCCTTCAGCGCCTGGAACAGGAGCGGGTAGCGATAAACGATCAAAATCCGTGTCGGCATCTGCCCTCCGAGTTAGTGTGCTTCAATCGCCCCAGCGTTGTGAGAACTCTGCCATGCCTGCCAGTGGCGCCCTGCAATCGCTCCGGCTTTACCGATCGCATACTGTTCTGCATTTGGAACAGAACCGCGCGGCTTCGAAGCGCTACTCAATTATTTACCAGAGTTATTAGGGTCATTCAAGGATTTTGTTCTGTATTTAGAACAAAATAGGTCTAGTACGATAGTTCCCTCTGTAGGCCGGATTGTCGTTCGGTTTACAATGGCAGGTTCACCAAGACCCGCATCCTATTGAATCGCGGCCCGGGCCGGAGGACGAACCATGAGATGTCTCGCGTTGGCAGGTCTGGCGGTTCTGGTACTGAGTAGCCGCGCACCGGGAGGCGATCACCGCAACCGTTCCGCACAGGAGCAGGGCGTCGGGATCTGGACGGGCGTCGAGCGCACAGTGGCTGTGGGCGACGTGCACGGCGATTACGATCAACTGGCGGCGGTTCTCAAGTCCGCCGGGCTCATCGACGAGCAAGGCAACTGGTCGGGCGGCAAGACGCACCTGGTGCAGAACGGCGATGTGTTGGATCGAGGCCCGGACTCGCGGAAAGCCATGGACCTGCTGATGCGCCTCGAAAAGCAGGCGGCGGAGGCTGGCGGATATGTGCACGCGCTGATCGGGAATCACGAAGCCATGAACGTGTATGGCGACCTGCGGTATGTATCGGCGTCGGAATTCGCGGCGTTCCGCGACGAGAATTCGGACAAATCACGCGAGGCGGCGCTGGCCAAAGAACGTCCCGCCGACCCCGCGCACTGGCTGGCGCAGCATCCGCTAGGCTACTTCGAGCACCGGCAGCAGTTCAGTTCCAGCGGAACGTATGGCAACTGGATTGTGAACCATGACGCCGTCATCAAGATCAACGACAGCCTGTTTCTGCACGGAGGCATCAGCGCCAAGTACCTCTCGACCAAGATCAAGGACATCAACCAGCGCGTACGCGAGGAACTGAAAAATCCGGAAAGGCTCACGGGCGGCATCGTGACCGACCCGGAGGGCCCGCTGTGGTACCGGGGCCTGGCGCAGGGTGACTCGTCTCTCAACTCACTGGTCGAGAAAATTCAGAAAAATTTCGGTGTGGCGCGCATCATACTAGGCCACACATACACGGACGCGGCTATTACGCCGCGATTTGGCGGAAGAGTCATCCTGATAGATATCGGACTTTCGCGCGTCTACGACGGCATCGGCAAGATGGGATGCCTAGTGATGGAGAAGGATTCCGTGTTCGTGCTGCATCGCGGAAAGCGCCTCGAATTGCCGGCGGATTCATCCAAGGATCTGCTGCGGTATTTGAAAGAGGCAGCGGCGCTCGATCCGCCGCCCTCGCCGCTGGTCAAGCGCATTGCGGAACTGGAATCGAAGATGGGGGCGAATTAGCGGGGTGCCGCCGGCGCGCTCGACCGCCGCGGATCACTTCGATGGCAGTTTCTTCTCGATGCGCGCGGCTTGCGCATTCAGGGCGTCGATCTGTTTCAGGTCTTCCTCGGCCAAGGCGATGGCATTCTGGATGCGCCCGATTTCGGTACTTCTGACGGGGGCGGCCTCGCGATCGCGACGACTGTCGAGCACGCCGGACATGGCGCGATATTGCTCGGTGATTTCCCGGTAGCGGCGCAGAATGTTATTCAAGTACATCTCGCGGCGCCGGAACAACCCTTGCAAGTCCGAGGATGTTTGCTTGAGTTGCGCGGCGGATAGCCCGGATGCAGCGGCCTCTTCCTTGAGTTTCGCGTTCGCGCTCTCGATTTGGGCCATACGGCCGGAGTTCGATTTCAGCTCGGCACGGATGGTTTCGATAGTTTGGTTGGCGTCGGTGAGGTTCCGTTTCAGCTCTTCGGCGGCCGCGGCGAGGCGACGATTTTCTTCGGTTGCGTTCTCGACGCCGGACTGCAACTCGGAAACGCGCGCCTGCAGGCGGGCCACCTCGGCGCTCGACTGCCCGAGTTCCTCGCGCATGCGCGAGGCTTGCAGCTCGGCGGCGGCCGGTGTGGCGCCGCTATTGGCCGGGGCATTAGGTTGGGCGATACGGGGCGCGGCAGCTGGAACGGGGGCCGGGACGGGCGCCGGATGGGTGCGGCTCACCCGATCGAGCTCACTGTGCAGATCCCGATTCTCGCGCATCTGCCGGGCGCCTTGCGCCGACAGTTCACGCACCAGGTGCGCCTCCCACAGGATGCCGATTCCACTCGCAATCGCGACGGCCAGCACGAGAAGAAAGAGCCAGATCGGGATACTCTTGCGAGTTTGGATGGGTTCGGGCATGGTCAGAATTTCACTTCCTCGTTCGTAGAACGATACGCGTGCGGTAAGTCAGCGACCGGCCCCCTTCCGCCAGGGCCACATGGATCTGCGGACGCCGCGAGACATGCTCGGGCAGGCCGAGCGTCAGGCTGTAGTGCGAGGCCACGGCATCGAAGCCGCGCCGGATGGCCTCGGGAATTTCGGTGGTGGAGCGGCTGAAGAATGCGGCGCCGCCGGTGGTCTCGGCGAGCTGCTTCATCCCGTTTTGATACGCCTCGTTCAGCCGGTCGGTCTGCTGGCCGACATTGATGATAAAAACAGGCGCCTGCTCGGATGCCAGGATAGCGTCGAGCTTGGCGATTTTCTCCTGCACGAGCGTTTCCGGAAAACGGCGGCTCAAATCGTGAGAATCGCTCGAATTAATCACTGGATTGGTGAAATCTTCGCGGTAATTGCGTACATCGCCGTCGGTGAGATAAAGGATGGCCACGCGCACGGCCGACTTATCGAGCATGGCATCGGCGATGCGGCTTGCGGTGTCAATAGTGGCCAGCAGGCCTGTTTTGCCGCTGAGTGTCTGCTCGGCAACCAGGGCGGCGATGACGTCGCGGTCGGCGATGGGATCGTGCAAGACGGTTAAGCCATCCTGCGCGCGCAGCAAGCCCACGAAGGTATTGGGCGAAAGCTTACGGATTTCGGCGTTCAAGGCTTCCTTGGCGGGATCGGCCAGGGTCAGGTCGCCGGAGGAAAGATCGAGCACCACCAGGATCACCAGGCCGGCGTCAGGGCACTGGACTTGCAGCACGTGCGACGAAACGCCGTCGATGGTGGCGGTGAAATCCTTCGGTGAAAGTTCGTGGCTGGGGCTGGCATCGAGCCAGAGGGGAATCCGTACCTGGGTGGGGCGCTCGCGCGGAGGCGCAGCCACAGCGGCGAATGCCAGGCACAGGGTCGCGAAAATCGCTCGCACTAACAGCCGAACCTCAAAAACTGAACCTCAGGCCCATTTGAATCACGCGACCGCCACGCGATCCGATGATGTGCCCGGCATTGACGTTGGGGGCG
>DATLVQ010000765.1:0-8244 GCA_035577325.1 Bryobacteraceae bacterium
CGCGGTAGCGTAGGAGGTTCCGCTGTTGTAGCTCTTAATCAGATTGAGGGTTGTTTGAATCGCCAGTAGAAACATTGCACCCAGGACCGAAGGAAGCGGATGTCCCCCCTGGACGGTGTCGAGTATTGCTCGCAGTACGAAGAATGCCGCAAAGCAGGTCGCAAGCCTTGTCAGCACGAAATTCTGTACGAAGTTTGCGAGATCGCTTTGGAGGTTGGCCATCCATCCTGTGCCGATGCCGCCATTTGGCAAAGGCGCTGGTACTCCGAACGAGGGAAACCAGCTGATGAGTTGCGGCAGAGTAAGGAAGACGATCGCCCAGAACATCCATTTCGCAAAGTTCCCACCGACGAATGCGTCGGGAATGGACCCTTGCCGCAGGCTGAGTCCCGCCAGCACCAGGCAGATGATGGCTGCGGATGGAGCAAGCAGCAGCATCACTCTCATGAAGTCCGTGATTAGTTGAGGAGGGGCCATAATCGTTGGTTCCAAAAGAAACTGGCAGGCGCTGCGGGGCCTCCCGTCGCGCCTGCCGAAAGTGGATCTAAGTAACTCCACCAGTGCCTTGGGCAATCCAGAACTCCAGCAGTCGTGTGACGCCGGAGACCATGAGAAGTCCGATTGCCGTGAACACCCACTTGCCGAATCCACGCCCCATGGCGAATGAGCCGATCGCCATGAGTGCTGCGCCTCCGGCGCCAACGGGTGCGATTACGTTGCCGATCCAGTTGATGAGGTTCAGGAACGTGCCTTCGGGCTGCGTGCCTTGTTGACCCTGAACGGCCACGTTGACCTGTGGGGCCGTTCCGAGGTTTTGGGCCATCAAACCCGCCTGCATCACCAGAACGAACAGCGAAAGAACGACGGCGACCATGACTTTTTGCCGCCGGGAATTTTGCGTCATCGGGATTACTTGCTCCTTTCTTCCCTGCTTGGGGATGGGAAGAAAATAGCCTGAATGGAAAACCCGCGCAAACGGAATCCGACGCTGGCAATGTCGAACGTTGGGGAAAGATGGGTACGTTGGCGAGAAAGTAATGCAGCCGCGGCCGGTTTTGCTGCGGCGCTATCGTGATCGCACGCTAAACCTTGACAGCCTCAGGTTACTTGCGCGTGAAGAAATAGAAGAGAGCCAGGTCCGTCAACGAAAAGCGTCGGCGAGCCTTTTCCTGTCGGGGTGCGCAATGCACAGGCCCATCGGCACCTGCAGGGATAGTGGGGAGTCGAGAACTCCGAAGCAGGATTCGCAGCGTCGCAATGAGCCAAACGAGCGTCGACACGAGGATCAAGAAGCCCTCGGCCTTATTTCGGTTCTCAAACCCCAACGCCAGCATCCATTCCCAGAATGGGTTCCATTTCAACAGATACAGGACCCCGCAGTATGCGAGGAAGACGATGGCAATGCGGCAGACTTTTTGGACGAAGAGCGGCGTCTTTCCTGCCGGCCCCTTGAGGAGAAGCCAAATCGCGAGCGCCGCGGCGAAGAGGAAAGGCCAAGAAGACATACTGCTCTCCTTGGAATCAATTTAACCCCATTGAGAGAGCTCTGGCAAACCGCTGGAAAGCAGAGGCCACGTTCCGTTTTCGGCGCAATGCGGCCGTTGCATCATCGAGTTCAACGAGATACACACACTGATCGTTCGGCGCTCGTTTAATTCCTCATGTGTTCTTACTGTTGTTCGGGCGCCGTCTGCGCGATCTGGGCTTTCTGCTGCTGCTGATACATTTGGGTCAGTTCCCGCCTCAGTTCCATCAGTTCCCGCAGTTCTTGCACGCTTGGTACGGCGGCCGTGGCGAAGCCCGAAGCGCCGCCGGGATTCCCAGCTGGCGCCGATCCCGCTGGCCCGGCGCCAACGCCACTGCCGGCGGGCTTCGCCAATACAATGTAGAACCGCGTATTGCCCGGGACGGTGACCACGATGTTTTGGTGATATGCCAAGTCGTTCAGTTGCTGTTCGCCTGCGACCGCGACGTTGTTTGCGACTCGCTCTCGCAGCAGAACGTTATTTGAGAGAGCGTCGGTAACCCCCGTGCCGCTCTGAACCCCAACCGTTGCAGCTAGGATGGTCCCGATTCCGGTCAGGCTTCGAACCAGAAACTTTTTTCCGGTATTCCGGCCGGTAACCTGGCCTCGCAACGGCT
The DNA here is from genome assembly GCA_035577325.1 of Bryobacteraceae bacterium. Classification (GTDB taxonomy): domain Bacteria; phylum Acidobacteriota; class Terriglobia; order Bryobacterales; family Bryobacteraceae; genus QHXW01. The sequence goes on from DATLVQ010000765.1 coordinate 2,143, forward strand.
GATATTGCAACCCGACCGCATGGCCTTCAATCTTCTGCGTCGTCTCGTCCGGCATTTGGATCGTGTGGAACTGAATACCGACATAGCCTTGATCATTCACCTGACTGAGTTCTCCAAATGCTTTCGAGCCCGCCGGGATGACAATCTCGCCATCCCGCTCATAGTTGTACTCGATGGCAGCTACTACGGGCGTCTTGACAGCGGAGCTCACCGGGGTTTGCAGCCGGGCGATCAATCGAGTCCCGGTCGGCAGCGCCATAAATTCCGGGTTCCGTTCGAGCACCACAGGTTGTACGCTGCTCGAAGTCTGCGGGGTCACCCGCTGTCCGGATCCTGAACTCACGAACACCAGCGAGGCTTTGGTCAGTTTCTCAATCTTCGGGGCGGGAATGGGCGTCGTGGTTTGTGGCTGCTCGGGAGGAAACTGAATTCTGTTCAAAGCGTAGTCTTTGGGCTCAGGACGAGAGGCTGGAGGTGGTGGGACCGGGGCGTCGCCGAAAGAGGGGCTCGCTTGTGCCAGCGTCCGCTGCTTCGCGGTATTTCGAATGTCCTGCGCGCTGAGGTTCCCGGCGTTGTCATCCTGATTCCGCGTATCGGCATTGAGAAGTGGCGTCACTGAGTGGCTTGTATCCGTATTCTCTCCACCTGATGCGCGGCCGAGGTTGGGCTGGTTGGTTCTGGCGATGTCCTTTCGGCCCGTGCTGGGCGTAGAGAACATCACAAAAAACGCTAGCGCCAGCACAACCGTGAGCCCGGCAAGCAAGAGAAAGCTCTTGGTGCGGTCTTCTTTGAGCTGCTGACGCTTGATGTTGGTTCGGGCTTCACCCTGCGCCGAACCGTGCATGATTTGCCGCAATTGCGCAGCCCATCCGGTAGGCTTTGGTTCCTCTACTTCTGTAGCCTCGGACTCCGGCTCGCGTTCGATACTCGGGTGTTCCTCGCGATCCTCTACAGGCTTGGTCCGCTCAGTTTTGTCATCGGGCCTCATATGCCGAACCTCCTCGAAAACTGCTGATTCCGAAACCGATCGGGGCTAGCGCCGGAAGGTCCACCGCTCCCGAGTCGGCGACCTGCAAGAACAACGTCTCGCTGGACTGTTTGAAACTCGGCCGCTCGAAGATCACAACGCCATCCGTTCGCTGGCCGGTGCCCAAACGCCGTGTACTCAGTCGAAAGTCGATGACGTGAAGCTGCTCTGCCGTGGTCCACTTCTTCTTGACCTTGCCGCCGAGTTGAACTTGCGGCGGCAGAATCTCGATCGCATGGTTTGAGGGATTAACGGCGGAGAACAGAACGACGACCTCATTTCCCTCGTCCAGCACCTCGCTGACGCCGGCTTTGACGCGCGGCCCAGCTTCAATCTCGCCTGGGTGCTGGCCATAAAGGACCGGAAGGGGCGCGCGTTTCTGACGATCGAGCAGTTTATCTAAGACTTCGGTGGACTTGCCATCAATGCTTTTGGGTATATCAAAGCTCGTCGCCTTCAGCAGCCCCGCGAGTTGCGCTGTCGTCGGACTCACCGATGCCGCGTCCGGCCCCTTGGTTCGCGCATCAAGCTTTTGCGTTTCGGCGATGAACGAACCGGAGAACGGGCTCTCCTCTACAAGGAAACTTCCCGCCGCGGGTTTACCGTACTTCAAAAGCACGTCAACCGTTTGTGTTGGGCTGTTCTGGTCACCGGAGCTGATTAATAGGAGATTTACCTGATGACCTAACGTCGTCGTGATCAGCAGGTTGGTCTGCGCCGCCTGGGTGCCCACTGGCTTCACCGTCACCAGTTCCGATTCATGCTCGGAATGCTCTGCCTGGAAGTTCTCAGGATCCCCCACTACAACGGAATTCACCGGCTCCGGCATTCGGATCGATGTGGCTACCCTCGGGGCTAGCCGCAAAGTGATCACCTTTTCGTCAAGGCTGGCACGCGTCAATATCACGGGTTCAAGTTGTGCTCGGCTTGTTGACGACGTCACCAGTACCGCTGGTGTTGTCCCCGCTGGACCCTGCTGCACGGTCTGAGCCGAGACAATTCCTGCCAACCACACCGCATAAATACATGCCTTTGGATGGTCCATGCTATCTCCCTCCCTTGCGCCCCAACTCGGCGCGATACTGTTGAGCAACCCGTTGGACGTATTTGAAAACCTCTTCCGAGGAGTAGTCCAGTCCACGCGCGAGAATCGGCTTTTCGCCAGCCGCGTACGCTGCCATAACCAAGCGAAAATCTCCATGAAAGAGTGCTTGAAGCTCCGCCAGGTACGCGACTCCGCCACGCACGTTTTCGTGGATGTAGAACGGGTGAGTTACACCGAAATGCTGAGCAGTCGCCGGCATGAGTTGCATCAGGCCCATAGCGCCCTTCGAGGAAACCACGCCCGGCTGCCAAGCCGATTCGATCTGGATGATGGCACTCACAAGAGCTGGCGGGACTCCATATTGCTGGGCGTAGTAACTCGCACAACGCTCCTCGTACTCCCGCATGCTGAGAGGATCTCCCGCAAATGCGGGAGCTATCACGCACAACGTACTTAATAACGCCGCCGCTCTGCGCATACCAGTTCCTTCTGTTCAAGAGTTGTGTGGGCTCTATCCCTGCTGTACTGCTGTGTGTCGTAGACCAGGCTTTCGAAGCCATCCCGCAGCAGGAGCCGCTTGCGGTCATTCTGCGTCTTGGCGATGAGAGGCAAGAGAACATCGCGCAGGTCGGCGCTGATTTCTTGAACGCCCAAGACTTTAAGCGCCTCGGCGAGGTCGAGCATTTCCGCAATCGACGGCGCCTTTTCCAGGGTGTAGCCGCGAAGGGCGTGCGCGAAGCCCGCAAGCTGGCCATGTAGTTCCGCATGGGTTCCAGCCGTTCGTTTTTCCAGGATCTGGGTCTCCCGCTCGATCGTTGGATGTTCGAACCGAAGGTATAGACTTCGGCGCCTAAGCGGATCGCCAATTCGTCGAACCTCATTCGATGTCAGCACAACAAAGGGCTTGCTCTTCGCCTTGATCGTCCCGATCTTCGGAATTGAAAGTTGCCAGTCGCTCAAAATCTCGAGGAGCTCCGCTTCGAACTCCTCACTGACCTTGTCGATTTCATCGATCAGCAAGACGCATGGCTTCTCATGGAGAAGCGCCCTCAGGAGTGGTCCCTCCTGGAAGAATTCCAGCGTATGCAGATCCCGCCGCAAGGAAGCCCAACTAGCCGACGAAGTGCTGCCCTGTGTGTTTAGGAAGAGACGCTGTAGCGACTCGTCAAACTTGCCGATCGCCTTTTCCTCATTGATGCCCTCATAGCATTGCAGGCGTTCGATGCTCGTGTCCGCAGCGAGAGCAACCACTTTGGCCAGCTCTGTCTTCCCAGACCCCGGCGGTCCTTCGGCCAAGACGGGCTTCTGCATTTGGGCGGCAAGATAGATCACCTTGAGCGTCACCGGATCCGTGACGTACTTGGCGGCATCTAGCTTCTCGGACAACTCTTCGATTGAGGAGAACACTCGTCGGGACTCCTTGAAGCCTCATACTACGGCAGAAGTATTCGGCAGTCTTCTCAATTTCTCGCTCTCTGGAAAGAGACTGGCCATCTCCCGGCCCTTCGAGATGTCTATCAATTCAGCGACGAGCAGTGATTGAGGTACATTCGTTTTGCGGAACCACTTTTCCTCATTCCCTTCGGTTCGCTTCCGGCGTCGAGAAGGTGACGTCCGCCGCGAGTCGCAATCTTTTTCGGCGGAACCAGTTTTCCTCATTCCTTCGGGGAGTCAGACTGGGCACCGCGGAAGCCGGAGGTAGACCCGCAGAGTCCAAGCGTATTATTTCTCGACGGAACCACTTTTCCTCGTTCCCTTCGGGCTTGCATCGGCGGCGACGGAAGCCAAGAGGTCACGCTTGCGGCGTCGGGACACTTTTTTCCGGACGGAACCGCTTTTCCTCATTCCCCATGAGCTAACATCAGCGGGTTCGGTGGGACAAAGCTATCGCGTTCCCCGAGAGCAGTTCGCCCTGTTGTCGGCGGAACCACTTTTCCTCCTTCGCTTCAATTCACGGAGACCCTTGGTCGCACCGCTCTTCTCCCGGCGCGCTTTGGCTAGGTTTTAGCTGCATGGAGATACTGGAATTCTGGCAATACGGAAAAAGGACGCGTCGGTGCTCCTACTCCCTCCGCCAGTATCCCGATGCGATCCTCGCGAAGGTTCCCAAGGAAATGGCTCCCTTCGGAGAGATGCCGAACCTGTAGCGGATCAAAGCCCATCAGTCGTGCGCAGGTTGCATCTGCCGCGACAGGGTCATCGGCCAATACGATTTTGCCGAGTTGGCGGGCGCTTCCTTGAAGGGGTCCGTTGCCTTCCATTGCGGTAATACCATCTGCGATCACGAAGTGAATCGGGACGGTCGCGCAGATGTCGAGGATGCTTTCGTGAATTCCGCTCCAGTGCAGTAGATTCTTTGGCCAGCCGTACTTCATGCCTGGCACAATACCGAACATGTTCTTCAAGCTCAACGTGACCCCTGCCCAATGATGGGTCTTCACTTTGGGCATTGAAACAACGAAGTCGGATTCGAGAACCGCACTCGGTAGCCAGAGCTCGCCTAGACCGCTGTAATCGGCTTTCAGCTTCACTTTTCTGAGCTCGTCCCGGTTGAGATCCACGAACTCGATCTGCCGTTCCGCGAGATGCGGCTTGAGACCTGCCGCCTGCACTACGAGTTCCGTGTCGCGTTGATGTCCGGGGCCCTCGCCAATCACAACCCGCACGGCGCCAAGACGGAGGAAACATCGCGCCGCGGCGCCAATCAGAGTCGAGTTCGTGTTCACAAAACCCGGTAAGTCTTCAACCAAGTTTGGTTTTAGAAGAATGGACCGCCCCAGCACCTGCAGCCGAAACAATCGCAATCCATCCAGAAGGAGCGCCTCTATCCTCTCCGAGTACTCGGCCGCATTCAACACCGCCACAGCCGAACGAGGTCTCCGGTACGAGACGGTGTGCTTCGGCCAAACCCATTCGGCCGTCACCCCTGCTGCCGCGGCCACGCCTACTGATGAGCCAAGAAATCGCCGCCGATCGAGCTTCATCGCAGCACCTCGAAGGGATGAATCATTTCGCTGCACTTCAGCGCGAGGATCGCGGTGGCGAGAGTTGCATTATTCCGGATGTCGCGGCCGTCACCGCTGATGGTCGCCAATCTGTTCCTTAGCCCTCCGATAGGCTGTTGGTACACGAACAAGGTGAGAATGCACCAGGCAAGACTGGAAACAGAATCCACGCTGGCTGCGTTCTGTCGCAGCCCTGACAAGCTCTTTTGAACGATTTCGGTTCGCTGTTCGTCCTGGAGAGCCAGCAGCGCGATCGCTGTCGCCTCATGATGCGGGCGCAGCGGCACTCCGTAAACAAGGCTGTTTCCCGAGTTCCACCCTCCGCCAACACATGCGCGGTCCAGAAGCATCTCCACGCCCAAATGGATGCGTTTCTCCGATTCCTCTGAGCGATTGCAAACAGTGAATTGCTCAATGGCGATGATGCTGAAGGCTGTGGGGATGACCCAGCTTGCGGAGCCCGTCACCCAAGGCCAGCCATATTTGTCGGGATCGAAGCGAACGTTGCGATCAGAGGTTTTGAATTTCCACCGCCAAAACCAGTGGCCCTCTCGGCCTTGCTCGGCACACAGCCATCGAAAGGCTTTTTCGCGAGCTGCAGTGAAATCGCCCGTTGCGTTCAGTGTGCATAGCGCGAGCGCTGTCGTCCAGCTCCCCTCGGAATCCCCGAGAAACGCCGGCCAGCCGCCATCGCTAAGCTGCGATCTCAGCAAAAACAAGATAGCCGCACTACTGTTTGCCTGCCTTTCAGGTGCGAGCGCGAGCTCAGCTAAGCACGTGGCTTCGAGGCTCTCTTGCACGGAGTCGAAATACGCCCACCCGCCCGACTTCATTTGTCGAGACCTCAGCGTTTCAGCGAGCGACGAAATGCGATCCGACCAGATACCCGGCGTCATTGTGATCCTTGCGAACTTCACTACGTGCGCAGCACGGGTCTTTTTGAGACGACGACCGGCTGGCTGTCGACTAGCGAGGCATGACGCCTTAGCCAGTTGGCAAGGTCCCGTGCCCGAAACCGAACGTTC
>DATLVQ010000766.1:0-3756 GCA_035577325.1 Bryobacteraceae bacterium
GCCAGCTCGATGCGGCGCTCGATCTCGCGCACGGCGTCCAAATACTCGTCAAGCTTGCGGCGATCGGTTTTGCCCAGGTCGCCCTTGAGGCGCTGCGTGTCGTCGAGAACGAAATCGAGAATGCTCTTGTTATAGCTGAGACGCCTGGCGCGGGCTTCGGGCGTTTCGTCGGAATCGCCGAACATGCGCTCGAACACGGCGCGTGGATTGATCTCGGGCGGCATGGGCGTGGAAGTGGTCCGCCAGGAAATGCTGTTGCTGTACGCGCAACTGTAGCCGGAATCGCAGTTGCCCACCAAGCGGCCGTCTTCACAGCCCAATTCAAGTGAAGCGAAGCGCGTGGCGCTGCCGATTTTCTGCGCGGCGATCTGGTCGACGGAGATGCCGGATTGAATATCGGCGCCGGCGGTTTTCTTTGGGTGCACGCCGGTGAGAAAGCTGGCGGCGGCGCGGGCATGGTCGCCGGGACCGTCACCGAGGGCGCGGCCGGTATTCTGCGTGAGCCCGGAAAGCAGCATGACGTGCTGGCGCAGCGGCTCGAGCGGCTTCAGAATGCGAGGTAGTTCGAATTGCGTGCCAAGTTCCGCAGGCGTCCAATCCTTCATGATGATGCCGTTGGGCACATACACGAAGGCCATGCGGCGCGGCGAATTGGAGGCGAGGCGGGTGGTGGCGGCAAATGCCGGCGTCATGGCGTCCAGCACCGGGAGCGAGATTGCCGCTCCGATGCCGCGCAGGAACGTCCGTCTGGCGAGGTGCTTGCCTGTGATCATGGCTTTCCTCCGGCGAAAGCGACCGTCTGCTGGAGCGGGCGCGCCGGGGCTTCCCCATGGCGCTCCTCGAAAGGCAGGCTCTTCACGATTTCGAGGACCAGCCGGGAAAACCGATAGTCGCTCGCCGCCAACCGGCGACATATTAAGTTTACAGCAGGCCGGTCATAGCGTTCCACTCCGCGGCCCAGGGCGTAAGTCAGCATCTTTTCGGTGAGGCACCGGGCGAAAGCGTCGCGGTCGGCCTTCAGGATCTCCTTCATTTGCGCGGGTGTGCTGAAGGTTTTGCCGCCGGGGAGCGTGCCGGTGGAATCGATGGGGAATTTGCCGTCCTGGGTGCGCCAGTGGCCGATGGCATCATAGTTATCGAGGCCAAATCCTAGTGGATCCATGCGCGAGTGGCAGGTGGCGCAGGCCGGGTTGGCGCGGTGCTGCTCCAGCTGCTGGCGCAGCGACGAGGTGGCGCCGATGGCGGATTCGTTCAGGTTCGGCGTGCCGGGCGGGGGTGGGGGCGGCGGATCGTTAAGAAAGTTCTCGAGTATCCACTTGCCGCGCAGCACCGGCGACGTTCGCGTGGGATAAGAAGACACGGTCAGGATGCTGGCTTGCGTCAGGATTCCGCTGCGCTGATCGCCGGTGAGTTCCACGCGGCGGAACTCGGGGCCGGTGACGCCGGGAATGCCGTAGTGCTTGGCCAGACGCTCGTTGAGGAAAGTAAATTTGCCATCGATGAAATCGAGGATGCTGCGGTCCTCGTGGATCACGGCCTCGAAGAAAAGCCGCGTCTCCTGGCGCATGGCCTTGCGGAGGTCTTCATCGAAATTCGGAAAGCGGTCGGGATCGGGTTTGAAGCTGTCGAGATTGCGAAGCTCGAGCCACTGTCCGGCGAAATTGTCCACCAGCGCGACGGCCTTGGGGTCGAGGAGCATGCGCCGCACTTGCGCTTCGATCACTTCAGGCTTGCGCAGTTTGTGTTCGGCGGCTAACTGGAACAGTTCGGCGTCGGGCATGCTGCTCCACAGGAAATACGAGAGGCGCGAAGCGAGTTCGTAATCGCCGATCCGGTGGGAGAGCGCCGGATTGTTGGGACTGGGATCGTTCTCGATGCGGAACAGGAAATGCGGCGAAACGAGAATTGCCTCGAGGGCCACGCGGACGCCCTGCTCAAAGGAATCGCCGTTCTGCTGCGCGAGGTTCACGAAGCGGACCAGACTGGCGATCTCGGCATCGGAAACCGGGCGGCGATAAGCGCGGCGCGCCAGCGCCCCCACAATGAGGCGCGCACACTCGGGCCGGTGCTGCCCGGGAGCGTGACCGCAAACGAAGATGCGTTTGTGGGATTCGGTGAGGGGGCGCGGGTGCGGATTGTAGGGGCCGTTGATCTCGAAACGGTCCACGAAGGGATCGCGGCCGGGCTTTTTCTTCTTGTCTTTCACATTCTCTTCATCCGGCACGGGGGCGTCGGGGCGCGTATCGTCGTGGAGCAGGGTGGCTTTGAGTTCGTGCTCGCCCGACGAGACGTGGAGACGCATCTCGCCCACGCGAGGCGCTTCGTCGTCCGTGTCCACGGGGAACGTCTTGAGCTCTTTTCCATCCAGCCACAGCGTGATCAGCAAGGCCTCGTGGCGGCCGTTCACAAGACCGCGAATCAAATAATCGCCCTCAACGGGAAACGCATGCCGGGTGGTGAGATCCGGCGCGGGATTTTCTTCGCCCTTAGCCGGGAAATGTTCGATTCGTTCCCGCGTCGGCTTGGGCGGGGGATCGGCCACAATGGCTTTTCGGGCGATCTTCTCGGCAGCCGCGAGGTATTTTTCCATCAGGACGGGCGAGAGGGAAAGCACATCGCCTATGTTGTCGAAGCCGTAGCCGGAATCATCGGCGGGAAAATCGGACGCGGGCATGAAGTCCACACCCAGCAAGTCGCGGATGGTGTTGTTATATTCGACGCGATTTAGGCGGCGGGCGGTGACGCGGCCGGGATCGGGCTTCATATTGCGATCGAGGCGGGCAAATTGCGTGTCAAACCAACTGGTGACGGAGGCGACCTGGTCGGCGGGCGGAACCGGCATGCCTTTGGGAGGCATCTGGCCGGTGCGGAGCTTCTGTACCACTTTTTCCCAGAGTTCCCGGTCCTGCAGCGCGGATTTGGCGTCGCGATAGGCTTCGAGACTGAGGCCACCGACCTTCAGTTTGGAGTTATGGCACTGGAAACAATTGTTTTTGAGGAATGGCTCGATGCTCCTTTCGAAGGAGGAGTCCGACGCAAGACAAAGGCATGGCGCCAAGCACACAAGAGCAAGCAGTCGAGGCGGCATTTCCAGGCTATTTATAAGTATAGAAGACGGGACCGGGCTCTGGCGGAGGAATGTCCAAGGCCAGGGCGTGGCGTGGATCAGGATTGGGGATTTCGGGCGTGGTGGCGAGATTTTCATGGGTCAGGCGCGGCGTTTCTCCGGATTCGGTGCCAGTTTGCGGAACGAAGCCAATTTGCGGCGGAAGTGGTTGATCCGGCACGGCGGCGGGCGGTTCGGAAACCAGGGCGGACTGGAGATCCTGGAGGGCTTTGAGCGTGCGGAGGAACATGCGGTTGGTAGCGTCGATGCGGCGCTGGAGGCGGGAGAAGGGGTCGAGAGCGTCCTGGAAGGCATGGCCGAGCGGGGAGTTGTGCTGGATGGCGGCGTCGATAAAATCGGCGTGCGTGAGGTTTTTGTCCAGGCACTCGACTTGATAATTCCAGAGCTGGGCTTCGATGCGGCGGAGGCGGCGCTGAATCCATTCGGCGGAAACGAGGGTGTCGACGAGAGCAAGCTGCGTGGGATCGGCGGGCTGGTAGTGCTGGTGGAATTGGCCGGTCAGGGTTTCAAGCTCGGCGGGGTCTTCGCCGGGAATGATATGGGACCAGGCGTCGATGCCGGATTTCAGGGCGTTGAGGGAAGAGGCGGCTTTGCCTTCGGGGGATTTGGGGCCAGTGGATTTTTGGGCG
>DATLVQ010000767.1:0-3515 GCA_035577325.1 Bryobacteraceae bacterium
AAACCTGTGTTCAGCCCGAGGGTGTTCAGGCCGCCGAAGAAGCGTGCGTGCTCGATTTTCATGCAGCGGTCCATGACGACTTCAAGTCCGGCTGCGCGGGCGCGCTCGGCGGCGGGTTCGTGGATCACGCCCAGTTGCATCCAGATCACCTTGGCGCCGATGGCGATGGCGTCTTCAACGATAGCGGGCACGGCTGAGGGCTCACGAAAAATATCGACGACCTCGATGAGTCCGGGCACCTCGCGCAGGGAAGGGTAAGACGGGCGGCCCAACACTTCCTTCTCGCGCGGGTTGACAGGCACCACGTCGTAACCCGCGGCCACCAGATAAATCGCCGCGAAATGGCTCGGGCGGAACGGATTCGCCGACAGCCCTACCATGGCAACACGCTTGTACGTTTCTAGAATGCACAAGCGGTCGGCCGCGGTCATGGCGAAACGGCTGCGGTTGACCGGTGAGCCGGCGCCGACGCCATCGGAGAGATCAAACTTGCACTGATCGGCCATTACGCGTGGTGGGCGGCGGCGAGCGCCTGATCGAGGTCCCACACGATGTCCTCGATGTCTTCGATGCCGACCGAGAGACGGACCAGATCGTCGGTTACGCCGGCCTTGCGTTTCTCTTCGTCAGTCAACTGCTGGTGCGTGGTGGACGCGGGATGGATCACCAGGCTCTTCGCGTCGCCCACGTTCGCCAAGTGCGAAAACAGTTTCATGGAATCGATGAAACGGCGGCCGGCTTCCAAACCGCCGCGAATTCCGAATGTCATGATAGCGCCGGCGCCGAGGGGCAGATACTTCCCCGCCAGCTTGTGATAAGCACTCGACGGCAGGCCCGGGTAGTTCACCCAACTCACATGCGAATGCCGGCTGAGGTGTTCTGCCACGGCCAGCGCGTTGCGCGAATGGCATTCCATCCGTAGCGGCAGAGTTTCGAGGCCCTGCAAGAACAGGAACGAGTTGAACGGGCTCACGGCGGGGCCAAAATCGCGCAGACCCTCGACGCGCGCCTTCACGATGAATGCGAGATCGCCGAACGTCTCGAAAAAGCGGATGCCGTGGTAACCCTTGCTGGGCTCGAGCAGCTGCGGGAACGGGCCGCGATCCCACGGGAACTTACCGCCATCAACCATGACGCCGCCGATGGATGTGCCGTGGCCGCCGATGAATTTCGTGGCCGAATGCAGCACGATGTCCGCGCCGTGCTCGATGGGCCGGCAGAGATAGGGCGAGGCGAAAGTGTTGTCGATGACCAGGGGGATATTGGCCGCATGCGCGATTTGGGCGACACCCGCGATATCCAGTACGTTGATCCGCGGGTTGCCGATGGTCTCGGCATAGAGCAGCCGGGTCCGCGGCGTGATGGCGCGGCGGAAGTTCTCCGGATCTTCAGGATCGACAAATGTCGTATTAATACCGATCTTGCGGAAGCTGACGTCGAACTGCGTGTAAGTGCCGCCGTAGAGCGTGCTGGCGGCCACGATCTCATCACCTGCCTGGCACAGGCTGGTGATGGCGATGAACTGCGCCGCCTGCCCGCTCGACAGAGCCAGCGCTCCCACCCCGCGCTCGAGCGCCGCCATTCGTTCTTCGAAAACCGCGGTCGTGGGATTCATAATGCGCGTGTAGATATTGCCGAAACGCTGCAGGTTGAAGAGGGCGGCGGCGTGTTCGGTGTCCTCAAAAACATAGGATGTGGTCTGGTAGATAGGCACGGCGCGCGCACCGGTGTCGGAGTCGGGCCGCTGGCCGGCGTGCAGCGCACGCGTCGCGAATCCGAAGGTATGCTCGGCGTCGGATCCGTCGGGAGAAGTCTTGGGCGTGGTAACGGTGTCGGCCACGATGGGGCTCCTATTAGAGTGCCCGTTTTGCCGGCGGGCTGCGGCTGGTCCACAAATGGACAAGCATGCATGCCTGTCCTACGAAATTCTACGACGGATGCGAGCGGGGATTCACGCGAGTACCCTCGCGCAGCTCGTCGGTCGCGCGGCGCACTACCAGGTCGCCAGGTTCGAGCCTGCCGAAAATCTCGACCGACTCGCCGTCCGAAGCGCCGCGCCGGACGTTTATCCACTCGGCCATGCCGTCACGTATGCGGATCACGAAGGTGCGTTCGGTGGTAGTGACGATGCTGGCCGCAGGTACAAACAGGGACGGCTTGGCGCGCGTCACGGGCCAGGACACAGTGGCGTACATGCCGGGCGACAGGCGGCTGCCGGCGTTGGCGACATCCAGCTCGACAGCCATGGAACGGGTCTTCATTTCCATGGAGTGCGCGATGCGCGCAATCGGGGCTGCGAACGTTTCACCCGGGAATGCGGGAACAGTAAAGGTAACGCGCGTGCCATGCTCGATGCCCGACACGTTCACTTCGGGGACCGCGACAACCAGACGCAGGCGGGAATTCTGTTCGAGCTGGAACATGGCCGGCGAACTGGCGCCCGGCCCCACCAGCGCACCGGGATGAATATTGCGCTCCGTAATGATTCCCGGAAAGGGTGCCGTAACGCGAAGGTAGGTTTCCATGTCCCGAAACGCCTGTACACCGGCGCGCGCGGCCTTGGCGGATTCGTCAAACGCGCGCACCTGGGCTTGCGCGGCGTCGACCGCCTTCTGTGCGATGACCAGGTCGTTGCCGGCCACGACACCCGGGGTCTGCGAAGCCGCTTTCAGCTTTTCATACGTGCTCTGGGCCGATATGACTTTCGCTTCCGCTTCGGCGCGCTGCGATTCCACGGAGTGCACTTTCGCTTCGGCTTCGACCCGTTGAGCGGTCAATTCCGGCGCCACGAGTGTGGCAAGCAAGTCGCCCTCTTTCACGAGCGAGCCGCGGTCGACGCGGACTTGCTCGACGAAGCCAGTTACCTTGGCGCGTACTGCAACGCTCTGATACGGCAGAAATTCTCCCGGCAATTCCACTTTGCGCGCGGATTTTTTCGAAACGACCTTGACGACATCAACGGTTTGCGCCGGGAGCGCGCAGGCCAGGAACAAACCGGCAAAGAGCCGGACGGAAAGCGTCAGGCACCTGTTCCGGCCCCGGTTGATTGGGGCGTCGCCTGTGTCGCGGGTTCGCTGCGGCTTATGTGCGCTCATAATATCGACTGGATGGATCATGAGGATCGAGAGACGCGGAAACGGTACTAGCCCGTTTCTGGAAGATGGCATAGACTGCCGGAAGAACGGTCAAAGTGGCGATAGTCGCGAGAGCCAGTCCGCCGATTACCGCGCGTCCCAAAGGCGCCGTCTGCCCGCGTTCGCCAGACGCCAGAGCCATGGGAATCATACCGACGATCATAGCGGTCGCGGTCATGAGAATGGCGCGCAAACGTCCGCGTCCCCCTTCGATGGCGGCCTCCACCACGCCGGCGCCTTCATGACGCGCCGCTTCGGCAAATGTGACGAGCAGGATCGCGTTCGCCACCGAGATGCCGATCGCCATAATGGCCCCCATGAAGGACTGGACGTTGAGTGTAGTGCCGCTCGCGAGCAGCATCAGCAGCACGCCGCAAACGA
>DATLVQ010000768.1:0-3414 GCA_035577325.1 Bryobacteraceae bacterium
CGACGTCCGCCAGCTCTTTATCGGCAATGCGTAACGCGCAATTCGCGCCGACGTTGCCGGCGCCTACCACAGTTACTTTCTTTCGCAAGGGAATTTGCTCCTCAGCAAGGAATCCAAAATTATACCGGGATCGATAACCGGCGCGCCTATTTCTTCGCCAGAGCCTTGATCTCGGCGGGCAAATCGAATTTGTCCTTGGGCACGTTGATGTTGTATTCCACCTGATCGATGGTGATCAGAAATTCCTGCCCAAGCGCCTTCTGATGGACCTTGCGCGGCGCGGTCAGCCCGTTCTGCTCTTTGTAATCGGTCAGAAGGGTTTCGGTCGGAATTTCGCCCATGGGGCTCGCCAGTTGCATGGTCAACTTCACCAGCAGGTTTGTTTTTTTATCGAAGTAACGCGTTTCGGGCTTTCCCTCGTTGGGGGTCAGCACAACTTTGTAGCAGGCCTGATCGTCAACGTTCTCGACGCCCGTGGTCTCGGCGTTTTTGTACAGCTTGCGCCACTCGGCCGGTCCGCGGAACGTGGCTTCGCGCATGGTGGCCGCTCGTTCGTCGCCCTGCTTGATGCGCGGGCCTTGCAGCGATGAGAGCGTCCATGCCGTCTCGCCGTCTGTACCATCCTGAATGCTGCCGATGCCCTCCAGTTCCACAACGGTGACGCTCTTGTTGGGCTCGGAACGGTAGGCGGTTACCGCCCCTTTGACGCCTTTGCCGACGAGCTCGAAGGTGCCGGTCCACTTTTCGGTATGGACTTTTTCATAGGCGCTTTTGCCGCCAGTGGCCTCGACGAATTTGTCGAGTATCTCCTCGCCTTTCGGAAGCGCCGCTTCGGGCACGGCGGCCGCGATGGAGCAGGCGAGCGCGGCCAGAACGGCTACGGGCAAGAAACGATTACGCGGATGATCCATGCAACCTCCGTCGGCGGCAGACTTACCGGGCGACTACTTTCGCGAATGTATCCATTCTAGCGCGGCGTCCAGCACGGGATCGCGGCCGGCGAGGAGTACGGCGCGCGTCAGCTTCACTTCAACATCCGGAACCACGCCTACGCCTTCGAGAGGCTGTCCACCCTCGGAGATGTAGTCGGCAAGGGCATGCTGGAATGCGTCGCCGTTTGGCAGCCGGTCGATGGCTGAGGGCAACGCCGCTCCCGCCGTGCGCGTGCCGAAAATCCGCGCGCGCCCCAGGTCTTTCATGCCGCCGGCGAATACTTCCGCGGTCGAGCCGGAGTTGCTATCCACCAGAATGGCCACCGGGCCGCGATAGATCGGCGGCCGCGGGTTTACCGTGAATTTTAGCGGAGCCTGACGCGTGTGCATAGTGCCCAGGTGCTGATCGGGCTTTTCGATGAACCATCCGGCCATGCCGATGGCCATTATGCCCAGCCCGCCCGGATTGCCCCGCAGGTCGATGACGATGCCCGCGCAATCCCCACACGAGTGAACAGCGTCGCCAAACTCCGGCATCAGACGCGCCGGATCGAGAAAGAGATTGAACGCTACATACTCGACATTGCCCGCGAGCTTGCGCGATTTGATCCAGACGTGCATCGACGGCAGATAGCCGAAGCGCGCGAGGGTTCCCTGCGGTTGAATACGCCCGATCCGCTTGGTCACGCATCTGTCCGCGCCATCGAGAAATTGCGCCTGGACAGTGCTGCCGGGGTCGCCTGATAGTTTAGCCGTTACCGCGCGTGCCAGATACAACTCGCGCGCCGTCGAATCGCGATAGAGTTCCGACAGCCGGTGCAGCATAGGTGCAAGGTCTACGCCATCGATGCGGAGGATTTCCCAACCCGCGTGCACTCCCTGCGCGGCGGCGGGCGAACTGTCTTCAACATTAGTGATCAGCGCGTGTTCACCGAGCACTCGCACATCCAAGCCGGCGGTTCCGCTGCCGCGCCCCTCGCCCGAGCCGGCATCCACATCGTCGTAAACATCGGCCGGAATAATGGCGAAGTGTGACTTGCCCAGGCGTCCCATCATCTGGCGCATCACCTCGCGCGCCTGCTGCATGGTGGCCGCGTGCTCGATTTTCGGCCGCAATTCGTCATGGACGCCGATCCAGTTGACGCCGCCGAAGCTTGGATCCCAGTACTGGTCGCTGATGGTCGACCAGATCAGTTCGAAGGATTCTATGTTGAGGCGTTTTTGTTCCGTCGTGAGCGAGTGCTCACTTTTCGGGCTTGAAGTGGCCAGGGGCCCACTCGGTTTCTGCCCAATGGCAAGCGCGGCACAGCCGAGCGCGATGCAGAAGATTCTGAAGCCGTCCAATATCCGATTCTACAAGGGTTGCGTCAACGGGTGAGAGGAATCCGCCGCCTATCCGACCAATGAACAGGAGTGTAAGTGAATATTACTCGTGTTGTTCCCGCACTGGCTCTTCTCGCTGCTTTGGCAGGGCTGAGCCATGCCCAGCCTGCCGCCAATCCCGCCCTCGCCACAAAGAAATCAAGTACGAAGGCAGTCCCGCCAGGGCGATTGCGGACTGCGCCCGGAAGCCCCTCGGCGCAGACCGACGTGCAGATCGAGAAAGCCATTCGCGAGCGTTTCGCCGATTCCAAGATCGCCGAAGACAAGTTCGAAGTCCATGTGCAGGGTGGTCGCGCGACCCTCACGGGGAAAACCAATGTGCTGCAGCATAAAGGAGTGGCCACTCGGCTGGCGCGGGCGCAGGGCGCGACTGAAGTGATAAATAACATTGAGCCAAGCGAAGAGGCGAGGCAGAAGGCCGCCGCGAATCTCACCAAAGGCCGCCGGCGCGCACAGATCAAGCGGGGCGACGCGCGATCTGAACAATAAGAGCGGGTCCGGCCATCTATCGGAGTTTGCGCGCCTGTTTCTGGGCCAGCCGGCTCCACTTTGCTGTATACCGCCGGCGATAACGCGGAGCTGTGCGCGCCGCCTCTATGGAACGCGCGTACATTTCGCGCGCCTCGGCAGGCTCACCCAATTTTTCGAGCACCTGGCCGTAATGGTACAGACCTTCGGCGTCATAAGGCCGCCGCTCCAGGTAGGCCGCCAACATCGTTTGAGCTTCGTGATACTTCCCCAAATCCAGGTACGTGGCGCCCGTTTCGCGTAGGATTTCACTTAAGTTGTGCTTTTCATCCTGGCTCAGCACGGTCTGAAAGTACGCCAGTGCTTCCGGGAAGCGGCCTTGTTCTCGCGCGATACGGCCCAGCTGAAAGTGGGCGTCGGTTTCGGTGGGGTCTTTGGCGACGGCATTCTTGAATCGCTCAACGGCCGCAGTATATTGGCGGCGCTGCTGATAAATGAGGCCGAGCTGATATTGCGCTTCGGCGTCGTGCGGATTGATCGCCGCTGCGTCCAGCATGCGGCGGAAATTCTGCTGGCGGCGCAGCCCGGCGCCCAAGTTGCGGAACTCGCCGCCTAGATAGTAAAACGCATA
>DATLVQ010000769.1:0-10994 GCA_035577325.1 Bryobacteraceae bacterium
AAAAGCAGAAGAAGATTGAGCGCCGTCTCGTTGAACTGGTTAATAAGTTCGAACAGGAAACGGATATCGTTCGCAAGTGGAACGTCCGGCGCTACCTGGAAGCGGAGCAGTTCTGGAAGGGCAATCAAGACCTGATTTGGAACAATACCGCTTTCAATTACTTCTCTCCTGAGCAGTGGTCGCAGATGCAGGGGCAGGCTGAACCTGGCGGCGGTCGACGGCGCTACATCACGAACTATTTCCAAAGGTTCGGACTCTCGGTTATCGCTGCGTGCGCCGAGCGGCGCCCGAAGGTTCGCTTCATGCCCAAGAGCGCGTGGCGCGAAGAAGATTTGGCGACGGCTAAGGCGGCTTCGGATATTTGCGATCTGATCGAGAGCAATAACAAGCTGAAGCTGTTGGCGATCCGCGAGGCGTACCTTGGATGGACTCAGGGCATGTGGGGCGGCTACGTCCGGTACCTCGTGGACAAGAAGTTCGGCACCCACAAAGAGCCGATTATGGAAATGTCCACCGTCAAGGTGGAAGACGATTACTTCGAATGTCCACAGTGCCACGCGAAGACGCCTGAAGAGGCGGTCGTCGGCAGCGGGCAGTTAGCTTGCCCGCAGTGCAGTACGCCGTTAGATCAGGCCGACTTCCATGAAGGGGAAACGGCTGAGGTCCCGGTAGTCAGTGGGTCCAAGACCTACCCGGATGGACAAGAAGTCATATCGATTTACGGGGCGTTGAACCTGAAAGTGATGCCCCAAGCGAACAGCCAAGACGAAACGCTGTATCTCGTCTGCGTCGAAGAGAAACACCGAGCGGCTCTCCGTGCCGCCTTTCCTGAGAAGGCCAAGGAAATCGACTTCTCGGAAGGATCCGCGGAAGATACGTACGAACGGCGCGCGCGGCTTCAGTTGTTTGGCGGTGTTGGCGGTCAGGGTAGAACGACGAGCGGCTATACGATGCCGTTTAGCTCGCTTCTGACCTACAAACGAGCTTGGCTGCGTCCTGAGGCGTTCTGGGACATCGACGACGAGGAAGTCAGAGACGAGCTTCTCGCGAAACTGCCAGATGGCGCGCGGATCGACATCGCCGGGAAGGTTTGCCTACGGGTCACTCCGGAAGACATGGATACCTGCTGGTGTCTGTGCATGCCGATGCCCGGGCAAGGGGCCTATCGCGAGCCTTGGGGCTGGTCATGCCTTGACTCTCAGAAGCAGTTCAACAACGTCGATAACCTGATTGCTGAGTACATGGAACGGGCGGCGTTTACGCCGATCGCGTTCAACTCCGAGCTTGTCAACGGGGAAGCGCTTCAAGGCAAGATTGCTGAGCCCGGGTCGTTCATTCCTGTGAAGCTGGAAAAGGGCGGCCGTCAATACAAGTTGGACGAACTGTTCCACGAATTCAAGTCCACGATGAGCGAGAACGTCATGTCCCGTCGCAAGGACATGGTAGAAGCGATGCAATCGGTCAGCGGAGCGCAGCCGGCACTCTGGGGCGGCGGTATCCAGCACATCGACACGGCAAGCGGGTACCAGCAGGCTTTGAATCAAACGCTGGGGCAATACATGCTCTTGTGGGCCGCTGTGACGGAGTTCCATTCTTCGCTGATGCTCTTGGCGGTCGAATGTTTCAGGCGCAATCGAGATCAGGACACAGACCTGACGGTCGTAGAAAAGAGCGGAGAATTCGCCGCGAAGTACATCCGACTGGATCAATTGAAGGGGAACATCCTCGCGGAGCCGGAAGCCGACGATGGATTCCCGTCTACGTGGTCAGAGACGGTCGATCGGCTCGTGGGACTCGCTAAAAACCCGCAGATTGCGGAGCAATTGCAGCAACTCTTTGCGCTTCCTTCGAATGCGCCACTGGCGCGGCGTTTTATCGGCATCCCGGAACTGGTTTTCCCGCTGGAACAGTCGCGAGAGAAGCAATGGCGCGAGATTGACGCACTGTTGGACGGTCAATCGACGCCTGATCCACTGAACCTGAACCCTTACGGCATCCCATCGCAGCCGGTTCACATCTGGACCGACAATCACGAAGTGGAAATGGCCACGATTCAAGAGTGGTGCGACGACGATAAGGGCATTACAGCATCGAAAGAGAACCCGCTAGGGTTTAACAACGTCATGGCTCACTTTTTGGCGCACAAGATCGGTCAAATCACGGTCCAAGCGCAAGTTCAGAAGCTAGGAATGGAGATTCAGGCGGGTATTCTACCGCCGCCGTCTCCGCAGACGATTCCCGGATTGAAGCAGCCTTCGGGTAAGTCACCGTCTGGCCAGCAATCAGCAACCCAGCAACAAGCAACACCCGCCTCGGCTTAGGCTAAAAAGGCCAGGAGATTGAATTTATGGACCCAGTTGTAGACGCGGCAGGCCCTGAAGTTCCAGCAAGCGAAGTAGCGGCAGCGGTTGAATCTGCTCCGGTAATTGAAAGTGCGTCAGTTGTCGATGCGCCGCCTGAGATTGAAGAGTTTGTCCCGCCGGAGTCTGAGCAACCTGCGCCTCCGGCAGAAGCGCCCGCAGCAGAACCTCCAAAACCGGCAGCCGCGCCAGCGAAAGCGCCCGAACCTCCGGCTGAAGACGAACCTGTGTCGCGGAAATTACTCAATCAGAAACTCAATGCCAATCCTCAATTGAAGGGCATTGTTGAGGCTGATCCGAAGCTCAAGAATTTTCTACACGCTCTGACATCGAGAGCAGAGGAGGTAACGAAGTATCGCGACTTGTTCCCTACGGTTCAGATCGCGGAGTTCGCAGCAGAACAAGCCAAGGATTTTGGAACGTTGAGCGATTTGTTCCAGGGCGATGGGTTCAACCAATCCACAGGACAGCCGTTCAAAGACGGAATGGAAAGCGCCTATGCGTTTCTGACGGCGCTACGTGATCGAACTGCAGTACTCGGAGAAGACGGCAAGCCGGTGGTCAAGGACGGTCAACCGCAATACTCCGGGCGGTTTATAGAGATTTGCAAGGCGGTGCGCGAGGATCTCTTTGCTACGCTTCGCTCACATGCCGAGAAGGGCCAGCGCACCGATGTCTTGGAAACGCTGGATGCACTAAAGCAGTACATTGATGAAGTGGCCGGAGTCCCGGCTGCCACAGATCCGAGCACCCTACCTGCCGACGTTCGTCGAAAATTGGAGGAAGCAGAAGCCGCCAACCTCCAGCGGCAAGAGACGAGCAAGGCCGAGATGGTGCGCTACAACAATGACCGTGCCGCAAGCACCAAGACGGAGATTCGTAGCCGCCTCGGTGGATATCTGGAAAAGATCACGCCGACACTGAAACCTGAGGAACGGGATGCGCTCTTCGAAGGCGCGTATGCCAAGTTCTCAAAGGCTGTGTTGTCGAATCCAATGTTCACGCAGAACTATCGTGCCTTGATGCGCCAAACCGGGCCTACCGGTATCGCGAACATGGCGAACTACTGCGCGAACGTCGCCAAGAATCTGATGGGCAACATCTTGAAAGAGATGGCGGCAGAAAAGAATCAGGCGGCGGTCCAGAAGAACCAAGCAACGCATCAGCAGCTTGGGGCACGTGTTGACAAACAGAAAGCGCAAGCGGAACCTCGCGGTGGTGGCGGCGCACCTAGCCCCACGACGCCGGGTCCGCAGGCCCGTCTCGCCGAAGCCAAGAAGTTGAAGGCTCAACTCAAGGCCGCAGGCGTCAACGGATTCAATTCGGACGAACTTACGACCCAGGAGAAGCTAGCAGCAACCACCGGAGAAATCATCGAAGAGTGGACCATGAAGCTAGCGGCTGCTAACAGGGCCAGTTAAAACCCAAGACCTTCGAAAGAAAAGGACACTACTATGCCATCCAATGCCGATTATCTCGGTGTGCAAAAAGAAGAGTACCGCAAAATCGTTCCGAACCTGATGAACGAAGGGGACATGGTGTATCAGCTCATCATGACCCGCGGTGACGTTGTGAAATCATCGACGCGCGCGGTCAACGGACCCTTGCGCGTTAGCCCTCCGGCGGCGTATCGTGCGAACGGGTTTGACGGTCAAGGTTTGGGCCGTGGAACCTCTTCGATCTACGACCGCTTTCAGATCACTCCTCTGGGACGTCTGCTGGCCGTCGAGACGACCGCTCTGCAGGAGTTCGCTACGGACTCGGATCAGAAGGCTGTCAAGAAGGCGTTTGAAGCCGAAAGCGCATACGGAATCGAAGAGTTCCGCAACGCGATTGATCGTGAGTTGCTGACCGCTGGCAACGGCGTGGAAGGTACGGTGTCTTCGGTGGCCGGTAACACGATCACTCTGACATCGACGCCCTTTGGCGCGCGTCTGCTTCGCAAGACGGCTCCGTATCAAATCTACAATGCGGCGCTGACCGTTAACCGCGGTTCTTTCAATGTGGTTGACGTCAATGCGCGTCTCGGGCAGACGCAGACCATTTTGGTCGATGCGGTTCCGGCCGGAACGATCGCAACCGACGTCGTAGTCATCGCCGGATTGTCCGGAGCGAACCCGGTTGGACTCTACGGTATTCCGTATTTCGCGACGAATAGCTCAGTCGGAACCGTAATGGGCATCAGCCGCGGAAACAACTACATGCAGGCCAACATCTTCAACGCTGGAAACCAGGCGCTTGCCTTGGGCCACTTCCGGCAGTTGTGGGGAGCGGTCAAGCAGGCGGTTGGCGTCGAGACGGCCAAGAAGCAGAAAGCTCTTCGCTGGCTCATGCACGAAGCCCAGTTCGCCGCTTATGCGGAAATCGAACAGGCCATCACGCGCATCATGAAGCAGAAGGGCGCAGGCCGCGAAAACATCGATCTCATCACCGACGATGAAGACGGCCAGATTCTCGGAATCCCGGTAAAGTGCCATATTTACCAGGACATCACCCGCGTCGACTTGCTCAACCTCGATACCTGGGGCCGTGCGGAGTGGAAGGCGGTCGATTACTACACCTTGAAGGACGGCACTTGGCTGTTCTCGGCGTATGCTCCTGACGGCGCGCCGGAATCCTCGAGCCTCTTCTACTTCGCCTGCGGCATTCAGTTCTTCGTGGATAACCCGCTGGCAATCGGCGCCATCACCTCGTTGGCCGTGCCGACTGGCTGGGTCTAAACTCTATGGACGGTCGCACACTGTACGTCGGTGTTAATGCCTTGGACGCTCCTGCGCATATCGCTCGCACGTTGGAGCGTCCCTCAAACCCCTACGGGGAGCCTCTGTATCGCCTTGTCTGGGCCGAGGGGCGATTCGTTGAATCCGGCGGGGAATGGCTCGACTGGGACGAAAACCTTTCGATAACCGAGAGGAACCCAGTTGGGCGCGAGGTATCTTTTGCCGATACCGATGGCTGTACAGTGTGCGGCGGTTCGTTGATCGTAGGAAAGTCCAAGCCCAAACCGTGCCCGAAATGCTGCTCTGCCGACCGGATCTCTTCGGTTGCCGAAGGTGGCCGGCAGTGGGGCGGGAATGTCCCGATACGGAGCGTTGTGGAAGTCCGCGCGATCCCGATTTACTGGGAACTGCGCGGACGCTGGGTTCTTGAGCGCTGGCGTGGAGCCGAAGCATGGGGCACTCCTGAGCTTTGGGCGATGCCGCAGGAATTTGGCGGAACGATGGTTACGAGGCAGGGTAAGACCGTTCCTGCTTTGGGAGCCTATCCACATCGCGGAGACTGGGTCACTACGGGATTCAGTTTCTCTCCGACGCAACTCAGTGAAGACTGGGTTCTTCGGATCGTCGGCATGATTGAGCAAGGGCTAGCGGAGATTCCACAAGACCCCAATGCGCGCATCGCTCTGGCTGTTCAACAAGCCGAAGCGGAAGACGTTCAAAAATCCGAAAAGAGAATGGCGGCGACCCGCGAGGCGCTCGCTAACACCTACAACCCATTCGACGCCAAGTCTCTAGGAGGGCAGGCGCAAGCCAGCCGAGAACTAGAAGCCTTGGGTTATCGAAGTCACGCATTTTAAGAACAGGAGATTCAGCATGAAAAACTTCAAATCTAAGGCGTACAGCCTGGGGTTATTGTGCCTCGTGATTGCCGCTGTGGTGATCGCGCAAGGCCCTACGAGTTCGCGCTTGCCTTCTCACGAAGCTGGTAACGACATCGCCTACGTTCCCGCGTTCAACGCCTGGCAATTGCAGGTGACGGGAACCAACTCAACCGGAACATCGACGCTCGCGGTTGCGAGCGGGAACGTGACGCTGGCCGATGGCACGAATCTGAGTCCGCTGTCGACCAACGCGCCGATCACGATCTTGGACGCGAACAGCGAAACCGTGACACCTTCTGCGATAGGATCGGCTTGCAGCCAGGGTCCGAATCAACAGCCTTCCAGTTGCACCTTCACGGCATCGTTCACCTATGTCCACGGTTCCGGTTCACGCATCGTATCCGGCACTTATGGATTGCAAGAGGCCATCAACTACGCTCACGGCGGTGCTGGCGGCAACGTCATCGTGCACTCTGGATTCCCCGGATCGGTGAGCACGATTACTGCGGCTGCTGGGTTTGTGGATACGCAGATTACCTACAACCACAGCGGATACCCGATTAACTACGTCTGGAACGGGTCTAATTACGTCTCGAACCCGAGCGGCAGTCTCGCTACGGTGCTGCTGCTCAATCCGATCACGACACCCACGAGCATGATGACGCAGACTCAGGTGGCGGGTCAGCAGAACTTCGCTGGACGCAAACTGAGTTACGACGGCGTTGGATACGCGACGGCCGGCACGGGCGGTACGGCAACGGTCCGCTTCTATCTGCTTGTCGGCACCGTTCCGGTGTGTGATATCACGAGCGCAGCGCTGGCGAATTCCGCGGCTAACTATCCGTGGAAGTTCCACGCGGACCTGATCACGGCAACCACAGGCGCGACGGGCACACTGGAATCCCACTGTACTGCGGACCTTGCCTCTGCGGTGAGCGGGACTACAGCAACATCGGCCTACTACGATGACAACAACGTCGCGACTCAAACCGTCGACCTGACGGCCGCAAACACGATCGCTCTACAAACCATGTTCAGCGCGTCGGTCGCTACGAGTCGAATGGCTCAGCGTGTTCAATTGATCAAGTACGTCAACTAACGTGCGTTTTCCTGCGCTGGCGGCGATCTGTGCCATTGCTTGGTCTGTGGTGCGGATCGCCGATGCGGTCATAGCCGTCAATATCAAAGAGTGCCGCGAGTGGTCCTCTCTTCCATTGATTTTGTGGGCGGGTGTGAATTGTGTTGTATTTAACGGCGGAAAGTCGGCGCGTGTTCCTGAGTTGCTTCACTGGGAATTGGTAACAGCAGTCCTGATTGTCATCGCGGTTGCTTCTGCGTCTCTGGTAGCGCCGGTGATCGAAAGGGCAAAGTGGATTCTCGGGGCTTTGATGGCTGAGTGCGTCTATTGGTTCGGAATGCATCAGTTTGGCGGGTATGACTTCGCAGTGACGGTGGAGTCGGCTTACCGAGTGCTTCAGGGGCAGATTCCATATCGCGACTTCTTCTGCAGCTTGCCTCCGCTGTTCTTCCTTCCGGCTGCGATGGCCTTTCGGCTGTTTGGAGTTCACTGGTACGCTCTTCAAATCCTCGCTGCGGTTTTCGCTTTCGTAACGTTCTACTGGCTAGCCTGGCTCTTTAGAAAGTCGGGCTGTGAGCATCCTGTCTTGGCGGCTCTGGCAATCGAAGTCGGTTCGATGGTTTCGCTCTCGTTCTGGTGGTACAACAATGTCACGGCAATTGTGGCGGCGATCTTCGCGCTTTCCTGTTTCGCGTGGGAACGCGCTAAAGACCCTCACTGGACCGTGCGGGCTTCGTTCTGCGCTTCGATGGCTATGCTGGCACTAGCGAAGCCGAATACTGCGGCTCTGATCCTGCTGGCCGGATTCATCTACGTGCTACGGGTTGACCGAACCGTCATAGTTGAAACTGTTCTCGCTGCTGTCATTGCGGTGTCGGCGCTCTCTCTTCACGGTATTTCCGTGGGCAATCTATTCGCGGATTATCTGATGGTGGCAACTGCACGCGGCACTTCCGATCCTTGGATTGGTTGGCGGATCAACGGTCTTGACGATAACCTCCGGGCGTTCGTGCAGGTGAGCATATTTCTCACGGCGTTGATTGCCGGCTGGAAGTCGGTGCGCTGGCTCTCATGGGTATGCGTTGCTGTCGCGCTATTGGCGATGACAACGAACGGGGAAATGAAAGAAGTGGACTGCGCGTTGCTGGTGGTCGCGGTGGCCGTTAGTTGCCATGATGGGAAAGCCAAACGATTCGCTGCGATGGCGCTCACCGTTCTGATCTTCTGCGGATTCTACATGGGCCTTTCTCGTTACCGCGTGGCGACGATTGGGGAGCATCGCTTTCACGAATACAGTCAAGACGAAGTGCAGCCGCCTACGGCGTTCTTCAAGGGCTTCTACGGCAGTGGGACACTGAAGCGAACCATCGAGCAAGCGGAGTTAGCTGCTCATGTGGGCCCTAAGTTCTGCAACAAGCAGGGCCTCTGCGTTGACATGGACGCGCCGAACGTCTTCTACGGTCCACGTCTGGAATGGATGTACGCGGCCACAGGCCGAAAGTCTCCGGCTGGCTTGCCGATCTGGTGGGATCCGGTTAGCGCATTTCCGAAAGAAACTACCGATAGCATCATCCAGCGCTGGCAGGACATGCAGTTCGATACGCTGATCTTTTGCCGTTGGGATGCGCCGTTCTATGAAGTGACGTTTGGCCGTGCGATCCTCGACGGCTATTACCTCGATAACCGCTATTCCGAATTAACCGTCTTTCGACGGAAAACGAAAGGAAGTTTATGAACACTGCTGTATTGACTCCAGTTCTTGACGCGCCTGTGAATGGCGCTGTAGCCGCCGACCGAGACGGATTCGGAGAGGCGTTTGACATCCGCCGCGACGGGAAAGGTAACCTGGTGATGGGCGGGGCCGCGGACCGTCGGCGCAATCAGAACGCGATGGAAGAGTTGAATTCAGTGACGCGGGTTGGTATTCAGCCCGTCGTTATCTTCAACATGCTTCCGTGGCCGATTCGTCGCGAGATGGGCTATATCGGGATGAAAGAGATTCCCGCGCCGGATTCCCCCGAAGGACGCGCCAGTCTGGAGCAACTTGGACTGCCCGAGTTCACCAAGGAATACTCTGGCAAGGTCGCGCTCTTGATCGTGCGCGGTGCCGGAATCGACACTCCGATGGATCCGGGCGATCAGGGAGACGCGAAGTACATCATCAAGGCCGTTGCGCCTTCCGACATCGGCGCGGACTTCGACAAGGAATACGGGCCGTTTGGAGGCGTCTGTTATCAGCGCTTCGTGCAGAATGCCGACGAGCAGTATACGGCTCCTCTGGATCGCATCAAGGAAAAGCTCGCCAAGGCGAAAGAAGCGATGAAGCCTTACATGCTGTTCCTGCATCGCGAAGCGGAAAGCCAGTGGCGCAAGAGCGAGGGAAACCCGAAGGTGATTTCCGATCCGCACGTAGCAGCGGCGAAACACCTCTTCGATATCGGCGAGATTCGCGTGATGCCGGATTGGGCCAGCGCAACGCGCTCGGTGACGGCGCAGTATAAGGAGTGCTTCTATTGCGCTTCGAACATCTTGCATCGTGCGCGTATCTGCGCCACTTGCCAGAAGGTTCAACCGGGATTTGAGGCGGAAGTGGCCGAGGCAATGGCGGCAGCCCGCGAGCCTCAGGTAAAAGCTATCCGAGAGAAGCAAAAGACTCGGGAATCCGAGTAATCAATGCCCACGGCTGCGGACGTATTCAGCATCGTACCGTCCATGCTGGACGATGACGAGCAGCAGTATGTCACTGATGACGCGATGCGTCCGCGCCTGCAACTTGTTCTTGATGACTTGATCGAAACGGTTCTAACAAACCCAAACATCGACAAGTTCAAATCCTACGTGGTGGTTCCTGCGGTCCCGGCTGGAACGACTTCACTTGCGGCGGAGGGGTATTTTGCTCCCGGTGGACCGTTGGAGATGCTGGAGGAAGTTCAGTTCCTCTGGGAGAAACAAGTCGGAGCGCAGCCGCAGTACTACTCTCGGATGAATCGGGCCAACATCATCTGGCCGTGCATTCCATCGCTCTTCAATGGCGTTTATCAAGCAACAAGCGATGTGAACGGGACTCAGGATATCCGATTGCCTGGGGCTACGCAGGCGCTTGACATGATGTTCTTTGCGAGCTGGAACGTTCAGAAGATCACCGACGGGGCTAGTCCGATTCCGCCTCAGACCAAGACGGTGTTACGGTTCGGGACGGCTGCGGCGTTTGCCTTCGCCCATGGCAACCCAACGCTAGCGCAGGGGTACGAAGCAAAGCATCAGGCGGCTAAGGATTCGCTTGTTTCTCAGATCATCATGGCCCAGCAGTTGATTCGGATACGGCAGGGCGCTTTCGTCACAAACACAGATCAAAACTGGCAGGATGGATTCTTCCTGCCTTAAGACGGGAAAACTTCAGGGTCTCCCACAGGATGGGTAAAACGCAAAGGCGAAGAAGATAGTTTCCCTTTCGTCCATATACGTCCGTTCTCTCTCCAGACAGTCATGAGAGGGCCGTCATAGATGACGCCATCGCTGGTTGTTTCTCGGATCGCCCGTTCAGATTCGATAACAGATGCTCGCACGAGCTGGTTTTCAATTTCCGTCATATTCGCAAGGATAGCACCATTCGAAAGGATTCCTCATGTCAAACGTTCTCACAGCGCTAAGCATGTCAGTCGCAGGGGTAACCACAACCCGCAAGTTCTCGATTGCCCTCTCCGGCAATTACGTTCAATATGTGGCTCCGGCAACGGGCGAGCTGATCGACCTGACCACTTTGGTCAACACGCCTCAGATTGACGGATTCAAGAGCTTCTTGGATGCGCTGATCGCTGGCCCTTACCCGCTGCAGGTTCCGGGCGGGTACACGGTTGAATTCATCGCCGTCGCCGGTCAGCCGTACCAGTACGTCATGAAGATTTACACGACAGCAGCGACGGAGCTTGCGGCAGCGGCTTACCCGGCTGGCATC
>DATLVQ010000770.1:0-7049 GCA_035577325.1 Bryobacteraceae bacterium
TCAGGTTCTCTGCCGGCTCTACAGGCTGTTTCTTGGGCCGGGCTGCGGGTTGCGGGTTCTTGGTTCGGTCGACCATAAGACTGCTCCTATTATATCGAGCAGATGGCCTGGAACCTTTATCCAAGTCGTCAAATGAAGGCATTTGCGAAACCCAAATTATCTCTGTCTTGCCTCGAAGAATGAATGGATTGCGTCACCAATCCGGGCGCTGGCATGCCCATCCCCATAAGGGTTGTGAACGCGTGCACGCCGCGCGTACTCTTCCGGATCGTCCAACAACAGGCTCGCCTCGCTGACGATCTTTGCACTTTTCGTCCCCACCAGGCGCGCGGTGGCGGCTTCCACGGCCTCGGGACGTTCTGTTTTCTCCCGCAAGACCAATATCGGCTTACCTAGCGAAGGCGCTTCCTCCTGCACCCCGCCGGAGTCCGAAATGAGCATGTACGCGCGCCGCATCAGATCGATGAAAGGCACGTAGTCGAGCGGCGGAGCCAGAAAAACATTGCCCAGGTTCGCCAGTGTCCGGTTGACCGGGTCGAGGACGTTCGGGTTCCGGTGCACCGGATAGACGATCTGCACATCGTCGCGCCGGGCCAAATTCGCCAGCGCATCACAGATGTTCTCGAACCCATCACCAAAACTTTCTCTCCGGTGCGCCGTGATAACGATCAGCTTCTTGGCGGGATCCAGTTGCGGCCAGTGCGCTCCCTGTAATGTGCCATTCTCGAGACCTCGCTTGACGTGCAATACGGCGTCGATACCCGAGTTACCGGTAATGTGAATGTTTTGCCGCGCAACGCCCTCGCTTTCCAGATTGCGCGCTGCCCCTCGAGTAGACGCGAAGTGCAGATCAGCCATGCGAGCGGTAAGCACGCGGTTCATCTCTTCTGGAAATGGCTGCCAGGGGTCCCATGTGCGCAGTCCGGCTTCCACGTGGCCCACCGGTACTCTGCCATAGAATGCGGCCAGCGCGCCGCACAGGGTGGTTGTTGTATCTCCCTGCACCAGCACCATGTCGGGCGCCTCCTCCTTCATTACTGGTTCGAGCGCCGCCATCATGCGTGAGGTGGATTGTGAAAGGGTCTGCGCCGGCCGCATCAGATTCAAGTCGTGGTCCGGTGTCACCTCGAAAACGTGCAGAACTTGGTCCAGCATCGCGCGATGCTGGGCGGTGGCGCAGACCTTCACGTCGAATTCCGGCGCGCGGCTCCGCAGATGCAACAGAATCGGGCACAACTTGATAGCTTCCGGCCTCGTGCCGAGGATGAACAGGATCTTGTACATCGAGCGTCGTAGGGAAGTCGCTGGGGATCCGAACGCTCTCAGTATTTGTAAGGGTACCGTTCTACGAAAATGGGGTATTACGAGAGGATATTATCTGTGGCGGAAGGTAATACGTCCCTTGGTCAAATCGTACGGGGAAAGCTCAAGAGTGACGCGGTCGCCTGCCAGCACGCGGATGCGGTTGCGCCGCAGGCGACCCGCTAAGTGCGCCAAAACAACGCGGTTGTGATCCAACTGCACACTGAACAGACCGCTGGGGAATTTCTCCAACACGACTCCGGTTACTTCGATGTTGTCTTCCTTGCTCATCCAAGCCTTTCTGCTATCTGGAACCGGCGAGGCGCCGGCCTGCCGGTTCCGCACGTATCTGTCGATGCGGCCTTTCAGCTCGACATCGTAACGTTTGCCGCCTGCAACCCCTTGGGCCCCTTAGTCACCTCAAATTCCACTTTCGAACCCTCTTCGAGACTACGATAGCCATCCGACTGTATGGCCGAGAAATGCACGAATACGTCTTCGCCATTCTCCCTCTGGATGAATCCATAGCCTTTGGCCGCGTTAAACCATTTCACTGTGCCTTTTTCTTTCATGTGCTTCCTTTTCAACTGTATTGCAGTTGGAACTCCTTCCCCAGCCGCCAAAAACACCAGGAGAAGCGGGTTCGACGCACGCACACCCCCGGCTTTGTGACTGGCTGTAAAGCGGTAAGAGTCAAATGCCTAATCATTATACCCAAAACAATCCCGCGGCCAACCCGCGATGCAGTGTTCACATCGGCAGCTATACTTAGGAGCGTGAAGTTCGAGTTTTTTCGGATCCGCTTCCATTTCAAAGCTGTCGACACGGTGCGCTTCGGAGACGGAAACTCAGCCAATACAGTGCGTGGCGCGTTTGGAACGGTGCTGCGGCAGGTCGCCTGCACATCGGCATGTACCGCGGTAGGCCGCAATACCGTGGAACACCGCCCCGATTGCGCCTATGCACGCGTCTTTGAGGCGTGCGCGGCGGGGCTGAGCGGGCCCAGTGGCCTCGCGGACCGGCCCCGTCCGTTCGTCTTCCGCACGCGGCATCTGGATGGCCGGACGCTACCGCCCGGCGAAGATTTTCATTTCGACGTCCATCTGTTCGATCTCGAGATCCCGCTGCATTGTTTTGTGGACGCCCTCAAACGGCTGGCGACGGAAGGGCTAGGTCCGGGACGTGGACGCGCAATACTAACCTGCATCGAACAACGAGACACCGATGACCAAGTCGTCGCATGCCTTTGGAACGGTGCGCGCCTGTCGCGGCTCGGCGCTCCTTCCGCCGCGCCATTCGAAGCGGAGCCCTGCGATGCCGCGCGCGTGCGCTTCGTGACGCCGACGGAACTGAAGTGCGGCGAGAGACTGGCGGACCGTCCAGAATTCTCCGTGCTGTTCGCGCGCATTCGCGACCGGCTGAGCACACTGCGCGCGCTTTACGGACCTGGACCGCTCGAAGTCGACTGTCGCGCAATGGGCGAGCGGGCGGCGCGCATCCGGATGACGCGCTGTGATCTGCAGGCCGAGCATCATGTTAGGCGCTCCAGCCGCACCGGCCAGGTACATTCGCTGGGCGGGTTTATCGGTATAGCAGAATACCAAGGCGATCTGGCGGAGTTCATGCCCTACTTGCGCGCGGCGCGCTGGACCGGAGTGGGCCGGCAGACCGTTTGGGGGAAAGGCGAGATCGCAGCGGATTCGCTCCGCGGCTAAGGGAGCGGTATCTTCGAACGCCCCCGCGCTCTTCCGCCGCCTGTGCGCGGATTTTGCGGTGGCGTTCGCGGACAGGGCCTTATCGCGGAATCGTCAGACGCCCGGCGGTACAAGCGCCGATTGCCGCCAGCAATTCAGCCAGCCGAATAGGCTTGGAAACATACGCGTCCATCCCGGCGGCCAGACACTTTTCGCGGTCGCCCTCCATGGCATGTGCCGTCATCGCCACGATGGGAATATGGTGTCGGGTTGCCTTTTCACGCTCGCGAATCAGCAACGTAGCTTCGACACCATCCATTTCCGGCATTTGAACGTCCATCAGAACCAGATCGAAGGACCGCTTCTCAACAGCCGCCAGGGCCTCACGGCCGTTCTCCACGGACGTTACCCGATGTCCCTGCCGCTCCAGGATCAGAACAGTGAGTTTCCGGTTGACCGGGTGGTCTTCGGCGAGAAGAATCGAAAGCGGCTCCGGGTTCCGGTCGGCGGCTGTGTGTAACGGCGATGTTAAGGCGTGCGGCGATGGCTCCAAACCCGACGATTGGACCTGCAACCGCGACGTGAAATGGAACGTGCTTCCGCGGCCGATTTCGCTTTCTACCCAGATCTTCCCGCCCATGAGCTCGACCAGGCGAGTGCAGATGGTTAATCCCAGGCCCGTGCCGCCGTATTTTCTGGTAGTCGAACCGTCAGCTTGCGCAAAGGGCTGGAAGATGAGCTCGATCTTTTCCGGCGCGATACCGCAGCCCGAATCGGCAACGCTGAAATGTAGCACGACTGAATCCTTGATACGCGATTCCAGTCGCACGCTCACGCGTACGAAACCCGTGGCGGTGAACTTGATGGCGTTCCCGAGGAGGTTAAAAAGAATCTGGCGGATTCGCAGCGAGTCGCCCACGAGCGCGTCTGGAATGCTGTCATGCACGCTATGACCCAAGGCTACTCTTTCCGGCGGGACCGTGATGGATAAGGTCTTAACAATTTCAGACAGGATCTGGCGTAGCGGGAAAGGCGTGGGGTCCAACTCCAGACGGCCGGCTTCGATCTTGGAAAAGTCCAGAATATCGTTCAGGATTCGGAGCAAGGACTCGGCCGAGCTGTCCACCGTCTCCAGAAGCTCGCGTTGCTCCGCAGTAAGTTCCGTCGCCAGCACCAGCCCCGTCATGCCGAGGATGCCGTTCATGGGCGTGCGGATCTCGTGGCTCATGTTTGCCAGGAACTCGCTCTTCAAACCGTTGGCCTCTTCCGCACGGGCCTTCTCCGCGAGCACGTTGGCTTTTTCCAGGTGCAGCTCGTGCGTCCTCTCGCCGACCGCACACTCGAGCAGGCGCTTGGTCTCGAGGAGCCGGTGCATGCGCCAGCGCCACACGACAACCATCAACAGCAAGAGCAGCAGCACACCAACAGTGCGCGACCACCATGTGCCCCACCATGGCGGGAGAATCCGGAAAGAGACCGCAGCCGGCGCTGCGCTCCAGACACCCTCTGCGCTCCTCGCCAGGACTTCGAAACGGTAGTCGCCGGGTGCGAGCGCCGGATAACGGACGGCGTGCTCAGCGGTTTGGATCCAATCCTCCTCCAGACCGATCATGCGGTAACGAAACCGGACATGCATTTCGTTCACATAGGTAAGGCCCGTAAACTCGGCGTGAAATGAACGGTCACGATACGGCACTTGGATCGCATTGGCCCATGGCAGACGCCGCCCGCCGAATTGCATGGAAGTCAGTAACACCGGCGGTGGGATTTTGACCTTGTAGGTGGCAGGCGTGAAATGGGAGAGTCCGCGGCTGGTGCCCACCCAGATGCTGCCGTCCCGGTCGGCATAGAGTGCGCGGCTGGCGCAATCGTTCCACAACATGCCCTGCGCCTCCCCGTAGTGATGCCAGCTTTCCCCATCATAGGAGTCGAGACCGTCAACGCTGCTGATCCACGTCCATCCGTCGGCATCCACGACTATGGCGGATAGCTCGTTGGCGCCAAGCGCATTGGCTTCGGAGAATTGCCTGACGCGCGGGGCGCCGTGGGCGAAATCGATGCGTGTAGCTCCCCCCGACCGTTCATACCCCACCCACACGGCATCCCCGCCTACAGCAACAAACTGGAGGTCGTCGCTGAGCAATGCTTCCCGCATGGAATACCGCTCCCACCGGTCGTGGTCCGAGACGAGAAGACCCGAAGATGTCGCCATCCACCGCCGACCCTTCGCGTCGTGAGCCAGTTGCCGGATCTGCTGATCTCGCGGGCCGATTCCCGGTACCAAGGGTTCGAAACGCGGCGAGTGGCGGACATCGGTGCTGCGGAAAGCCCCGCCGCGAGTCACGACCGAGAGCCTGTCGTCTGCATCGACAGTCAATTGAACGACCCAATCCTGGCCGGGCAGGGTACCGATCGGGTAACGGCGCATAATCCCAGAACGTGGATCCATCCGCGTAATCCCACCCGGCGAGCTTCCGATCCACAGAGCTCCGTCCGAAGTGGATGCGATAGCCCGAACCTTCTTTCCGGCGAGCCCATCTTTCTCCGTCCAGTGCGCCCAGCTCTTGCCATCCTGGCTGCGGCGATGGAGACCTTCTTCCGTGCCCACCCATAGAACGCCTGACCCGTCGCGATGAATCGCTTGTACGTTGCTGCCGGGCAGGCCTTCGCTGGCTGTCCAGGATTCCCATTCGGTATACCCCGCCCAGCGCGCCAAACCGGCTCCGGCCAAGCCGACCCACATCGAACCTTCGCGATCGGCAAGCACGCAGCAGGTCGGGTTGGTCGGCAGCCCTTGCGGGATGCCGATGCGCTCCCATTCCATGCCCCGGCGGCGCATCAATCCAGTTTCGGTGGGCACAACAAGGCGCCCTTGCGGATCCAGGTGCAGGGAAACAGACGTCGCGGTGGCCGAATTGACCGTGGTCGTCAGGCTTTCAACGAACTTCGTAGCACCGGGACGCCGCACACGAACCTGCTGTGCGCATCGAATCCACAGGTTGCCTTCCGGATCGGTCAGAATCGCGTCCCACTGCCCGGGCGGCACTCCAGTCTCGCCGCCGAAAACGGAGAGTCCACTTGTGGTTAGGGAACAAATTGCGACACCGCAGCCAAACCACAGGTCACCGGCCGAAGTCAGAAACAATCCGTGGACAGGCGAACCACCCGCCTCCCATGGATTGGCAATAAGACGGAAAGTGTACTCCCGCCCCGAGGGCCGGCCGATGAACAGGCCCAGAGCAGTCGCCACATAAAGCGGTCCCTGCGGGTCCGAAGTAAGGCCTTGCTGGCTTGTGATCTCGGGTGAGCCCGGTATCGGGATCGACCGGAACCCTTCGCCATCCCGTCGCGCTACGCCGTTATGGGTGCCAACCAGCAAATCGCCGGCGGCTGTCTCATGCAGCGACTCGATGTAGTTATCCGGCAGCCCGTCCGCTGTTGTGTAGCCCCGGAACTGCAGACCGTCATAACGGTACAGGCCCGACGAAGCGCCAATCCAAATGAATCCTGTGCGGTCCTGGAGCAGGCAGTGCACCTCCATACCGCCCAACCCGTCGGCGTGAGAATAGTATTTGAAGTTGTAACGTTGCGCGCCCACCCAGGTAGGGAGAATGAGCGCCCACACTGCAAGTAATATGGAGCGGCAGAGATGGCGCATGCGGCCTGTCATATTCACCATCGGCATTCTGCCGCCAGCGCTTTAGACGTCTGTTGTAATGGCTGGAGTGAGTACGCAGCCTTTTTTCAAGTCTGAGTTCGCTCAGCTGGAGCCGCGATGCGACGGCTCGCGGCCATTGATTCACGCGGAGACGACGCTGAAGAGCGGTAAGCCCATGACAGCGCGATAGCTTCGTATCGGGCCGCCTGCCGCTTACGCCTTGGGCGCCTTGGCGACGACTTTAAGAGCTTTGTCGTCCCAGTACAGCACGCGGCCTTCGCGGTACGATTGCACCGACATCGAGATAGTCACCTGCGCGCGGAAGGCGGTGTCCACATCAAGCACAGGTTTCTGGCGGCTGCGCACACAATCCAGAAAATTCTGCATGTGTGCCC
>DATLVQ010000771.1:0-25091 GCA_035577325.1 Bryobacteraceae bacterium
TAAGATTCATCGCAATTTAACTCCATGACCAAACTATCCACCAAGCTCAAGGAAGAGTTCTTCAAGATCCTTCCGCCGACAATCTACTTCTTTGTCGCGCTGCATATCGTGGCGTTTGTTCATGTGCTGATGTTGAAGCGAACCGGGATTTCGCCATCCTCTTCAATTTCAATTGCCGTCGCCGCCCTCATTCTCGGCAAGGCTGTGCTGATCGCGGACATGCTGCCGATGATCAATCGCTTCCCGCACAAACCGCTGATCTACAACGTCGCCTGGAAGACCTTGATCTACTGGCTGGCGGCCACGCTCATTCACTATTTGGAACGCCTTATCGATTTCTGGCGGCAGACTGGCGGCTTTGTCGCGGGCAATCAAAAACTACTGGCGGAAATGGTGTGGCCGCATTTCTGGGCTATCCAGATCATTCTGCTCGTCCTGATTGTTATGTACTGCACGATGCACGAACTGGTGCGCGTGATTGGGAGGGAAAAGGTGCTGCGGATATTCTTCGGCCCGATGCCTGTCCCGCAAGTTTGAGCGAGGCGCTCATGGCCGAGGGCCGAGGCGAAGAAGAAATAGATGGCTTCTTCTCGCGAAGCTTATCGCGGAGTCGCAGGGTTTTCAGCGGGCTTTGACGCCTGGGCCAATTCTCTGCCTCTTTTGCGATCGCTAATCACAAATGTGTTGTTTTCTCCGAGCGTCGACCACGGCCCGCGCGATACTTCGCTAAACTCGACGAAGCGCCAGTCGGTCACATCCGTTTCGCTTAATCCGAGATAGTCACGCACAGCGGGAGAGACATCGAGACCCGCGCCTCTGTTCAGGTTGGGTTTCGGACGTTCGTTGCCAAAGACATATTGCCAATAATCGGTGCGGAAAGGTCCGGCGTCTTCCCATTGCGCATAAGCCGTTCGACTCCCTTTGCGAATCGCGACCCATCGATCCTTGCAGGTGGAAACGCCGGGGCCCTGGTACGCTTCCTTGAACCACGGCACGACGCGGGGCGCTTCCGGCCGGTGACCATTGACTGACTTGTCGTTGTAGGGAAGCGCGCAGTAAAACGGGTTCTGTCGAGGCGTGAACTTTACCGGAATGTAATTGCTCCGGTGCGCAGGATTTGGGTCGTCAAATCCGCCGTAACTTCTGCTCCAATTTTTGTCCCACGAGCTCCTCCGGTTCGGCGTCGGATTGTTTCGGGTCGGCTGCTCGCCGATCCAGAAGACAGTTGTCACAATATTTTTCTTCCACGGATAGCGCTCTCCTGTGGCTGAGGCACTGTGCTCAGTGTTTAAACAGCCCGCGACGATCGCTGCCAGCGCACCGATCGACAGGATCGATATTGCTTTGATCATACGCTTCCTTGTTCATAAAGGAAGCGGATGTTTATCGAGTCAAGCGCTATCCGAAACAAATCGCAACCAAGACCCTGCGTCTTCTCAGGAAAGTTCTCCGCGAATAAGCTGATCGTGATGAAAAAAGCGGCATCTCGCACTTGCCCGCTCCCTCACTCAGTGAACTCGACTTTCATTGATTGGGGAATCTCGACGTGATCGACTTCGACGGAACGCCCCCTTGAGCGCAATCTGCCATGTTAATTCGAATGCGACTAAGGTCCAATACCGGTCGCGACCGGTCGGGGTTAGCTTTTTCACGTTATGAGAGAGAGCATTGCGATTCAAAACCGGGAGGCTGCTGTCCGGGCTGGACTTGTGGCTGATAGCAGAGGCACGGAAATCGGGCCGGACATTCAATTCTACGAAGATTTACATCTCTTTGTCTGGAGACCGCGCGGCATTCTTGATGAAGCCGCCGTAAACAAAGTTTTAGTATATCTCCTAAGAAGAGAAGCAATGGCCGCCAAGCCATTCAATCGCTTTTGCGATCTCTCGGCCGTCGAGTCTTTTCATCTCACCTTTAAATTTGTTTTTCATGTCGCTCTTCACCGGCGCCTTTCCCAAGCAGGGCGCGAACCGATAAAGTCCGCGTTTTATGTTACGCATCCGGAGGCTGCCCAAGTTGTCAAAATCCATGCCCTCATGACCGATCACTCGCCACTGGACGTCGAGATGTTCGAAAAACGCGAAGCCGCCGCGAAATGGCTGGGCGTTCCCGTTGAATCATTAATGGCCAAGGCCTAGCGGCACGGCACCTTGAAGGGGCAGAAGGAAGTGGTGTGCTGAATTCGTGCTTGGTCGCCTGGTTGAGGTGAAGAGGATTCCGCGTCGATTTGAACTTATAGTCGGCTTCGTTATCCTCATTATCCCACCTCACGCGTCATGCAGGGTCTTACCGCGCTAGCAAGCTTGCTTGTCTCCTCTGTTTCGGCGGAGGCTGCTTCGCAACCGCCAAAAAGGTTGCTGCTCGCGTTCAATTGCGAGCGGCGTCATCTCTGCCGATGAGCTGGGTCACCGTCATCTGGTCGATGGACAGTGCGTTCTGTTTCGTGCTGGCGGGGATCTATCTGCTGGTGTCGCTCAAGCAGCGGGAGTGGCGGGAGCACTTGCTCTTTTCTTGCAGCGCCTTGGCAGCGGGAGTCGTTGCGGGATTCGAGTTGGCCGAGATACGCGCGGAGACGGTCACCCAATACGGTGCGTTGATGCGGTGGGCGCAGCTACCGTTGTGGATAGTGCTCGTGTCGCTCGTGTGGTTCGTGCATCTCTATCTCCGCGCCGGGCGACGGTGGCTGGTGTGGACTTTCTGTGGACTGCGCACGCTGTTGCTGGCCGCTAATTTTCTTTCCAAGACGAGTGTCGTCTATCGGGAAATTACGAGTCTAAGGCATTTTTCGTGGTGGGGAGGAGAGACGGTTTCGGCACCGGTGGGCGTGCCGAACCCATGGGTCCTGGTCGGTCAATTGAGTTTGTTGTTGCTCCTCATTTTTTTCCTGGATGTCACGATCACCGTCTGGCGACGCGGTGACCGACGACGTGCGCTCATGGTAGGCGGTAGCGCAGTCTTTTTCCTCACCTTGCTTCTCGGGGAGTCGGTTTTGGTGACTTGGGTCATCAAATCGCCCTTCCTTATCAGCTTCGCGTACCTGGGCATTATTGCGACGATGGGCTATGAGTTGAGCGACAACCTGCTTCGCGCGGCGCACCTGGCCAAGCAGTTTCAAGCCAGCGAGGCCGCGCTGCGGGAAAGCGAGGCGCGCATTAAGCTGGCGGCCAACGCGGCGAACCTGGGTCTGTGGGTTTGGGACATCCGGAATGACGAATTTTTGGTAACGGAGAAATGGAGAAGGTTGTTCGGCTTCGCGGAATCGGAGCCAGTGAACTTTGGCCGATGGCTCCAACTGGTGCACCCCGAGGATCGCGAGCGTATGAATCAAGTCGTGCAAGACATACTCGAGCACGGTGGCGGCGAGCGTGAAAGCGAATATCGCATCACGCGGCCGGACGGAAGCACACGCTGGATCTCTGGTTATGGCGGGGTCGAGCTAGACGAAGGTGGCAAACCGGCCTTCACGCGCGGGGTGTCGCGCGACATCACCAAGCGCAAAATAGCGGAGGAAGAGTTGCGTGAAAGTGAAGCGCGTTTTCGCACGGTCGCCGACGCCGCGCCCGTGCTCATATGGATGTCCGGCCCGGACAAGCTTTGCACCTTCTTCAACAAGGGTTGGCTCGACTTTACCGGGCGAACAATGGAGCAGGAACTGGGCACTGGTTGGGCCAAAGGTGTTCATTCAGATGACTTGAAGCACTGTCTTGAAATCTACGGGAGTTCCTTTGATGCCCGGCAACCGTTCACGATGGAGTATCGCTTGCGACGAAATGACGGGGAATACCGCTGGGTTCTGGATAGTGGAACACCACATTTTTCCGACGCTGGCACGTTTCTCGGCTACATCGGCTCATGCATTGACATCACCGAGCGGAAGCGCGCAGAAGAAAAATTCCGGATCGTGCTCGATGCGGCGCCGAACGCGATGATCATGGTCGACTCAGCCGGCGTGATCAGCTTCGCTAACGAGCCGGCCGCAACCGTCTTCGGCTATTCACTCAGCGAGTTGATCGGCCGCCCTATCGAAACGTTGATTCCAGAACGTTTCCGCGACCGACATGCCGGCTATCGCAAGGGTTTCCATTCCGAACCGAGCAGCCGCGCCATGGGAGCCGGGCGCGATCTTTTTGGCCGTCGAAAAGACGCCACCGAATTTCCCGTCGAAGTGGGGCTCAATCCGATCCACACCACCGAAGGTTTTTTTGTTCTGGCGTCGGTGACCGACATTACCGCGCGCAAGCAAGCGGAGCTGGAGCATCAGCTCCAAAACATGGAACTGGCCCGGGTGGGACGCGTCGCGGTGATGGGCGAACTGGCGGCGTCGCTCGCGCACGAAGTCAACAATCCGATTGGGGCAATCGTCGCGAACGCCAGCGCCGGGCAACGCTTACTCGCGGCCGGTAAAATGGGAACCGAGGAGTTGACGGAGTTGCTCGCCGACATCGTGGCTGACGGCCGCCGGGCCGGCGAAGTCATTCAGGGCATTCGCAACATGGTCCGCAAAGGCGAGGCACGCCGTTCCTTAATCCCGATCGGGGACCAGATTCGCCATCTCCTCCGCTTTTTGCACGCTGATGCCGTTGGACGGGATGTGAAAGTGACAGCCAAAGTTGATCCCGATGCGGGCCAGGTTTGGGGAGATCCGGTGCAGCTCTTGCAAGTGCTTCTCAATCTCGCGCTCAACGCCTTTGAAGCAATGTCGGTTATGCGCCCCGATGCGCGACGCCTCGTCATCCGGGCGGGCCATGATGGAACTAGAGACATTCTCGTCAGCCTGCGTGACTCTGGTCCCGGCTTTCCTAGCGGAATGGCCGAGCAACTTTTCGAGCCATTTTTTTCGACAAAAGCCGATGGGGTTGGAATGGGGCTGGCCATTTCCCGCAGCATCATCGAGGCGCACGGCGGAACCCTCTCGGGAGAAAATTGTGACGGTGGAGGCGCGTGTTTTACAGTTCGTTTACCACAGGCGAAGGAGGAGGACTCCCAAGCCACCTAGTTCTGGTTGCGGAGGCAAGCAAAACCTTAGAAAATAACCGGAAGAGCGAGCTAAAGTTTGAGACAGCCATTTGCCCCTCGGCTTACGTAAAGAAAGCGTGGGAGGATTCGTGCTTCAGTGCTCCTGTGTGGGATGAGACTAAGGTCTCATAGCGCGACATCGATCTGAGTCCCATAGTAACTCTCAATAACAAGACTGGATTATGACATGCGAATTGCAAATTCCCTTAATGGTTTCGAAGATTTAGACACGAAAGGCTCGCCGCTGAGTGCTTCCTCCCACGATGGTATCTGGCTGCTCGACGATGACGTCTCCATGCTCAAGGCACTTGGCCGGTTAATGAATTCGGCCGGTTTTGTTGCAGAAAAGTTTAGCGACCCGCTCGCCTTTCTCGCCAGGCTCGAACATGCCCCGTGTCGCCTAGCGATCCTCGATGTATGGATGCCTCAAATGAATGGTTTGGAAGTGCAGGCTTGCCTCCGCCGAGATTCGCCCGAGACACGGATCATTTTCATTAGCGGGCGAGACGATCCGCCAGTGCGCCGGGCCGCACTCGATGCCGGCGCTCTCGCTTTTCTTGCAAAACCGTTCAAAGACGATGTTATGGTGCAGCTCGTACGGAAGGCTGTTGCGAGCTAGGTAAACAGCGCTCAGCCAATCGAGCAGCGAGGCAAACCAGTTCGTTCCCGCCAGATCCCGTCAAGCTTTGGCGGGCAGCGGCTGCCAGCGAAACACGCCCATCGGACGGCGTGCGTTTCAGTGCCAATGTCACGCTGCCACGTGAGTCTGCTGCGAAAGTTGACGAACTGCTCACACCGGGCGCACTTGCGCGCGTCATCGCCAGCGAATCTTCCAGTCTGTGCAACACGAGCGGAACCAGCTCCGCGATCATGGCGCCAACGCGCTCGCGAACCGCTAAAAGCGTGTCGCATCGCGAAGCCGCGCTGGTAAAAGTGCCAGGCGGGGCCCTGTACGACTAAGGTCCAATATACGGTCGCTGTAGGCTTCCCCATAATGCGCGGGTATTCGAAATAAAGACCAAAATAAAACCTACTATGAAACCACTTATTCTCATCACTGTTGCGATTGGCATTCTTCTCAGCGGCTCGCTATTTGCCGGGCCGCCGGAATACCAGCAGGCTCCACCACTACCGCCGGAACTTTACGGACTCGGTTTTTACGGCGCGATCGATGCCGGAGCGAATGTCTATCAAGACCGTGGCGGAACCAGAACTTTTACGGGGGACTTCGATGACTCCACCGCCACTCTCACGATCGACCCCAAAAATGAGGTCGGTTTTTTTGGTGGCATCAAACTCGGTTACGTCTTTGGTACGGGCGTATTTCGTCCGACGATCGAAGGGGACTTCTTTTACAACGGGTTCGAAGGCGGCGCTAACAGCAACTTGGCAATCAATGGGGTTGTAGTGGGCAGCAGCAGCACCAGTGCCTGGATTAACACTGGTGCGTTTATGGGGAACTTCATCGCGAGATTCGCGTTCGGCAGGTTCCAGCCGTATGTCGGGGCGGGCGTGGGCGTTTACTATGCGGAATCCTCGGGTGTCGACGTCAGTACACCCCTCGGTAACTTTAGCACCGGCGGGGGGCGAAGTCACACGGACCTCGCCTGGCAGATTATTGCCGGCGCAGATTACTATTGGACTCCCAAGCTCAGCACGTTTATCGAATACAAGTTCCTTGAGTATACAAGCACCCAACTCAATACTAATGAAGATCGCGATCTGGGGCAGCACTTAGTGGGCGCGGGCGTGCGCGTCCATTTCTAAAACCGACACTAATTTTAGTTAGGTCACCGGCCTCTTTCTTCATTGGGAGGCCGGTTTCTTTTAGATCTGGAAAAGGTCTTTTAGGCGAAGCAGATTCATTACGCCTTCACTTTCCGCAGCCAGCGACCCTGCACCAATGCGATACGGTGTAGGACTTTGGTCCTATGGACGAGCGGCGCAGTGCTTGGAATTGTGAGCATGTAGGAACCAGAAAAACTACAACCATATATATATGAAGAACATCAAACTCATCGCGCTTATTGCTGGCGCCACCGTCCTCGCCGGTGCGCCAGCGCTAATACTGCCAGTAATTTTCCGGGTACGCAGACCTTGCTTATCCCGGCCAAGGTCAACGCGGAAAAACCGCAAACTCCCAAACGGCAAGCGCTCCATGACGGCCCTTCGGCGTACACACGCCACACCGGCGTAAATGTCGCAGAGATGTTGTCAGCCT
Organism: Bryobacteraceae bacterium; assembly: GCA_035577325.1. Lineage (GTDB taxonomy): Bacteria > Acidobacteriota > Terriglobia > Bryobacterales > Bryobacteraceae > QHXW01. The sequence continues at coordinate 7,238 of DATLVQ010000771.1, forward strand.
GAAGGGACCAGAAGAGTACAACCGTGATTTTCTCCAGAACGAACCGCACAACAAAACATATGAAAAAGCTATTAGCCCTAACAAGTATTCTCTGTGCCGTCGCGGCCTTGACCTTTGTCACAGGATGCGCCAGCACCGCCACAACTACCGCCACCTCGCAGAAGGAGATGCTGCTCGCCCAGGCGGGTTTTAAGGCCAAGATGGTCACCACCCCTAAGCAGCAACAACAGTTAAGCCTGCTGGCCGTAGACAAGGTCTCAGCGGTGAAGTACCAGGGGAAACTTTACTACGTCTATCCGACGGCCAAGAAAGATCAAATCCTCGTCGGCAAGCAGGCCCAATTTGATGCTTACAAACAGGCGTTGAAAGCAAAGCAGGCAAGCCAACCAGCCCAGCAGCCGAGCCAAAAGACTCAACAGGAGCAACAGATGCTGCAAGGATCTCCTGTGTGGACTGGAGAAACTGCCGGACCACGTCACATCACAGTCGAGGAGTTTGATGGATTCGGTCCATTGAACCCGATGCAGGGGGACTGAATCCGGTTAAAATTTGGCCGGCTTTTGAGGCGATGGGCGCCGCGGCTATGGGAGATTATTAAAAGCGGTGACGGACAACGCGAGGGGCTCACCAGTTAGCTCGCGCTCTCGAAGATGCAAAGCCCGTTGTTACAGCAATGTAACATTAAGATCAGGAGGATCGATTAATCACCATCAATTTTAGCGTTTTCGCGGTCATCGCCTTCTTGCTGGCTGAGATTCATTAAAATTGGCATGTGGGACCAAAGTTCTATTTGGAGAAGTATCTGCATCACAGTAATCTCAGATATGAAAACGTTTGTTTACTACAGTTGCGTCTTGGTGATTGCCGCGCTGGCGTGCGCGGGCTTAGCAGGATGCGAAACGAGCGGCACAGCGGCCCCCGGTGCGACGACGTCTGTTGCCGGACCTGCGAGCCAAAATGCTGCTCGCTTGATCATCCGGAGAGCCGCAAACATGGGAACTGGGCTGTTTCTCGATATAGACATCGATGGTGCGAGTGTGGGTAGCATAGGCATGGGTGAAATATACAGGGGTAGCTTGTTACCAGGACAGCACGTCGTATCCGTTCTCCTGCGACCGAATCAATTGAACCTGCCTCGAACACAAAAGACTTTGACCGTAGAAAAAGGGCAGACCTACGCACTCACCGCGATGTGGCAAGGGAATACCGTGGTTTTGCGCTGATCCAGCTGTCTCACGTCGTAATCTTCGAACGCAACGCATCCCGGCCCTGGTGTACGCCTAAAGTCCCATATCTGGACACGGTGCGTCGGGTAAGCTAATATGGTTTCCTGACGACCATGCCACTACCCTCACGCGAATTCGCAGCTGTCGAGCGCCCTGTTACCAACTCCAGGATCTTCGCGCACACACGCTGGGACATCATCCCTGTCGCGGCAGGCGTTCTCCATTGCGTTTACTTCTTCGGCATGTTTTATCTTTTTCCGCGTGTTCCGCTCTGGGTCATGCTGATTCTCGGATTTATCTATTCGGTCAGCATTTCGTGGAACATCAACGGCATTTCTCACAATTTCATTCACAACCCGTATTTCCGTTCGCCGCTGTTGAATCGGTTATTCAGCATTATGGAATCGATTACGGTTGGCTTCGGCCAGGTTTTTTACGAGTGCATTCACATGCAGCATCACAAGGGCAACGCCGATCGACCCGACGATCATGGTGACACGATCGATTGGATTTCGATTTACAAGCACGGCCATGACGGTGAAGCGGAACATCCGTTGAAATACACGTTCGTGAGCTTCTTTCGCGAGGATCCCAAGACCGTTTTAAAGGAACTAAAACGAAAAAATCGACCACAGGCGTTTTGGGGAGTGTTCGAGCTGGCGTGTTTCGTCACGACTTTTGTGATCCTCGGTATTCTGAACTGGCGTTACATCTGTTTCCTTTTGCCTTTCTGGTACTTTGGCCACTGCCTCTCTTATTTGAACGGATACTATCGGCATTACGGAGGTAATCCTGACGAGCCGATCGCGTGGGGTGTGAGTACGTACGGCAAACTTTACAACTGGACTTGGTTCTTTAACGGCTATCACGCGGAACATCATTTCCGGCCGAAGGTGCATTGGACGCGAATGCAGGCGCTGCGCAATCAGATCATCGAGCAGCAACGCAAGGCTGGTGTTCGCGTGATCAAGGTGCCGCACGCTCTTGGCTTTCTTGACCCCGATTTGCCAGCACACGACCGAAGCGAGGTCAATGTCAAGCGAAGCCCTTTTGCATTTTCGAATACAACCCAACACTAATTAACAGAAGCTATGACTAAGAAAACATTCCTTCTGATTGCGAGTGCGAGCTGCGTTTGGATCGCCACCTCATTCGCCGCTACTATCCCTGCTGGAACAACTCTGGTTCTGCAGACACTCAATACGATCCATTCCAACGACAGAGTCGGCAGGACGTTCACCGCACAACTGAATCAGGATGTCGTAGTAAATGGCAAACTCGTGCTTCAAGCTGGAACCAAATTCCATGGTAAGATCGAAGCGTCGCAGGCGAATCCGCGTAACTCTCAGCCACTTACTTTGAACCTGACCGATGTTTCAGTGAACGGACGGACGATCCCAATTAAAACAGTCAGCGGATTTCAAGTGGAAAACATAGCCAAACGCGGTGCTGCTCGGGCTCGCGGCATATCGGTTTGGCCTTTTGTAGCTCCACACGGCACAAAAATGGAGTTCCGCCTCGCGCAACCGCTCAATGTGTGAGGCCTTACTCCGAAATGATGCGGTGCAATTCATCAATGCGCCTCGAGCCACTGTGACTCGGCGCTTTGCTCTGCCAATTCCTCGATTCGATCTGCGATGTTCTGGCCTCTAAATCGAATCGTTTCTCAGTCTTTCCTCGTGGGCATTTGCCTATCAACCTCGATTGCCTTGGCTGGAACTGAGAGCTACGACTACAAAGAAGCGCCGCCACCTCCGTCGCAGTCCTGGTGCGAAACGCCTGCGACGCTGGAAATCCGCATCGGTGTTCCTGGGTGGTTGGCAGGTGTATCCGGTAATAGTGGAGTAAAGGGCGTCGTTGCCTCACCCGACGTTAGCTTCGACCAGCTTCTCAGGCATCTGACTCACGTCCCCATTGTGCTGTCGGCTGACATTCGTTATCAGCGCTGGGAGTTCTTCGGAGATGGTCAGTACATGGAGGTAGGTACTTCTGCTACGCTACCTGGTTTGCTCTTTACCACTGCCAATCTCCACCTCAAAACCGGGTTTGCAGAAGGATTCGTCGGTTATCGATTGATCAATTGCGATAAGGCCGCGCTCTCTCTCTTCGCCGGCGCGCGCTACAGCTATCAGGGAGGCGATCTAAGCATTTTCAATAATGGCGACGCGCGCCTGGTCATTCTTCGTCGACTACTGGGAATCCGCAACAAGTTGGCTTTCTCCGATTCGACCGATTGGGTCGATCCCGTGATCGGCGCGCGCGGGAAAGTGAAGATATGGAAGGCCACATCGCTTTACGCAGAAGGCGACGTCGGTGGATTTGACGCCAACTCTGGCTCTGCGTTCGAAATCCACCGCGAAGGGCGGACGATTGCGCGAGAATCGGTGGACAGCTCTGATTGGAGCTACCAGGTACAAGGCGGCCTCGAATTTCAAATCAACCGCTGGTTTTGGACGCAGGTTGGGTGGCGTTACTTAAAGTACGACTACAACCAAGCCGGGTTCACTAACAAAACTGCATTGAATGGCCCCTTCGTCCAGGGTGGCGTGAATTTTTAGGCTGCTTCCCTAAATCAACTCAATACGGCCGTAGGGGCGACATCGAGGGCGAGTCATCGTCGGATATTTTGAAAGAGTAGGGAAACTCCAAGACCAACCCAAACACAATGAAATCAGAAATCGTAAAGAAGAATTCGCCAGTGATACATCTGCTGGTTGCTACGTTGAGCTTGCTGCCGTTACCATTGACGGCGCAACAGATTAATCGGACGGTGTTGCCCGTTCCCGAACCTCAGCCGCCAACCATCACTGAACTTGACGCTCGTAACGCCAAGCCGCCGCCACGCTTTGAAGTCAAAGCCCCTAAGGGCGCGCCGAACGTTGTCGTCGTTTTGCTCGATGACATCGGCTTCGGACAACCAAGTGCGTTCGGCGGCCCGTGCAAGATGCCGACACTCGACAAGCTGGCGGCGGACGGCCTGCGCTATAACGATTTTCATACGACTGCGCTCTGTTCCCCCACGCGCACCGCATTGCTAACGGGGCGCAATCATCACGTGAACAACGCGGGTGCGATCATGGAACTCGCCACCGCGTTTCCCGGCAATACCGGAATCCGTCCGCAAAGTGTGGCGCCAGTTGCGGAGATGTTGCGACTCAACGGCTACAGCACCGCCGCGTTTGGCAAGTATCACGAAACGCCGCCGTGGGAGGTTTCGGTTTCCGGACCGCTTGATCGTTGGCCGACTCATTCCGGCTTCGATAAGTTCTACGGTTTCATCGGTGGCGAGACCAACCAGTGGGCGCCGGCCATTTTTGATGGAACCATCCGGGTAGAACCGCCGCACGAGCCCGGTTATCATTTTACCGTGGATATGACGAACCAGGCGATCGCCTGGATGCAGGCGCAGCACTCATTGACACCGGACAAGCCTTTCTTCGTCTACTTCGCCACGGGTGCGTTGCACGCTCCCCATCATGTTCCTAAGGAATACATCGACCGTTACAAGGGCAAGTTTGACGAAGGATGGGACGCGCTGCGCGATCAGACATTTGCGAAACAAAAGCAAATGGGCGTCGTCCCAGCCACCGCAGATCTAACGAAGCGCCCAAAGGAAATTCCTTCCTGGGATTCCCAGACACCGGGTCAGAAAAAGCTCGAAGCCAGGCAAATGGAAACCTTCGCCGGCTTTGCCGAGCACACTGATGAACAGGTAGGACGCCTAGTCGATGCCCTGCAGAACATGGGCGTGCTGGATCAAACCTTGTTCATTTACATTGTCGGCGATAACGGAGCGAGTGCGGAAGGCGGACCGGAAGGCGCGTATAACGAGATGATGGCTCTGAATGGGATCATCAATACCGCCGAGATTAACATGCCGCATCTGGATAACTGGGGGGACCCAACGACCTTTCCACATTATGCTATAGGCTGGGCATGGGCGGGCGATACGCCGTTTCAGTGGACCAAGCAGATCGCTTCGCATTACGGCGGGACTACCAACGGCGTCGTGATCCATTGGCCGGCGCGCATAAAAGCCAAGGGAGAGGTTCGCTCCCAGTTCACTCATGTTACGGACATTGCGCCTACTGTCATGGAAGCTGCGAGTTTGCCATTCCCCAAGAGCGTCGATGGAACAGCGCAGAGGCCTTTCGACGGAACATCAATGATTTATACCTTCGACAATGCAAACGCCAAAGAAACGCATACGACTCAATACTTCGAGATGTTTGGTAATCGCGGCATCTATCACGATGGCTGGGTAGCATGCACGCGCCATTCCATTCCCTGGTTGATGGTGCCGCTTCCACCGCTCTCCAAGGACACTTGGGAACTTTACCATGTAGCCGAGGACTTCAGCCAGACCCACGATCTAGCATCCAAGAACCCAGCTAAACTGAAAGAACTTCAGGATCTTTTCACGAAGGAAGCGATCAAGAACCATGTGCTTCCCATTGATGACCGCAGAGTCGAGCGATTTAATGCGGCCATTGCCGGGCGACCCGACCTGATGGGCAATCGGACCTCGCTGACGGTTTATCCCGGGATGACCGGCATGGCGGAAAATGCGTTCATCAACGTAAAAAACCGCTCCTATACCATCACAACGCCGGTCGAATTGCGCGATGGCAACACCAATGGCGTGATCATTGCACAAGCCGGCGCATTCGGGGGTTGGGTGCTCTACATGAAGGATGGAAAAGTCCATCATGAGTATAACTACTTCGGGATCGAACGGACCAACATCGGCGGGCAGAATGCGTTGTCGCCGGGCAAACACGAGATTAAATATGAGTTCATAGTCGATGCGCCCAAGCCGGGCTCAGGCGGTAAGTGCGCGCTCTATGTCGATGGCCAACAAGTGGCGACAGGACGGATTCCGAAAACCCAGCCTTACGCCTTTTCGGCGGATGAAGGCGCTGACGTAGGCGTGGATAATGAAACGATGGTATCCAACGACTACAAACCAGGAGAGAACAAGTTCACCGGCAAAATTATCAAAGTGACCATCGACACGCGGCCATCAAACCTGAGCGCAGCTGACAAGAAAGCGGTGGAAGATGCGGAAGAACTAGCGGCGACAATCGAAGACTGATCAGCTCGCAAGCCGGCGATGACAATTAATGACTTGAACTCAGCTCTGATTTCTCTTAGGAGAAGGAACGCGCGACATTCAACGATACATCCGTCGGGTAGAACGTGAAAGACGGAGCCGATTTCAGAAAATAGCGTGCATCCGCGAAAGTGTGATGGATCCTAAACATTCAAAATTTCCGATACAGATTCGATTCATCGCGGCCGCGACATGCGTTGCGTTTCTGGCTGGATGCGCGACTACGCCGCAAACAGCAGGCCGTCTTCAATACGCGCCTGCCGCCAGCATCCTGCGCGAGGCGCGGTCGCCACAAGTGCCAGTCGAACAACGAGCCGCCGATTATTTGCAGGTCGCTGCCATGACCGCTCCACTGCTGGGCATCGGCGCTCAACAGACACCAGCCTGCGATACTTACAACACGGCCTGCGGTGAACTTACCATTCTGCTGCGCTCCAGTGAAGGAGGACGGCTCTGGAACCGCCCCCTAACTCTCACAGCGAACAGCAAGACTTATCATCTACGGCTTGAACCGGCGGCTAACGCAGTGTGGGCGCCGAACTACTTCACTACGTTTGAGGTCGAAAGTCAGGTCAAAGAAAAACTGATCAGAAAGGAAAACATTCATCAAGGTGTTGGCGGTGCACTTGTTGGAGTCCGAATCGTCAATCCACCCGAAAAGTTCGCGCCGCCCAGAGGAATTGCTGCAGCGGTTACGGCGACGTTGGATTTTCACGGAAGCGATGCCACGCTTGCGCTTCGTCGCCCTGCCAAGCAACCGACGGCAAGTGTTGAAGGGAAAGTTCGTCCTCTGGAAGCCAATTTCTCCGCCCCGATCAGCTACTACCAGCCGCCGGCCAATCTGCTTTTTGTAGGATTAATGGGAGCATTACGAGCCGCTCATTACGAAAAGAAGACCGGGCTATATTTTCTTCAGCCTTATGATCCCGATCGGATTCCTGTGGTCTTTGTCCACGGGCTTATTTCAACTCCATTCACCTGGGTGGAGACGATTAATGGTCTCCAGGCAGATCCTGAGATACGCAAACGTTACCAATTCTGGGTCTTCGCTTATCCCACTGGTAATCCCGTTCTCTATTCGGCGTTACGTCTGCGCGAAGAATTGGCCAAAGTAGATAAACTTTATCTGAATCACAAAGGCTATGTCCTGGTTGGCCACAGTATGGGGGGATTGCTTTCGCAGGCGCAGGTGACGAGCATCACCCGCACCGATTGGGAGAAAACACTGGGAGCACTAGGCATGCAGCTGTTCGCCACACTCAAACCGGCTGACCTTGTCGCGAAAGCCACGACTTTCAAGGCGAACCCGCGCATCAAACGGGTAGTCTTCATTTGTACTCCCCATCGCGGCAGCAAAATGGCCTCAGGCGGTATCGGTGGACTTGCCATCAAGTTGATATCGCTTCCGGCTGACCTTGAAACGACGATGAAAAGCGAGATCCCTGAAGAAACATTGAGAAAGATAAACAATGGCAAGCTCCCGAACAGCGTCAGCAACCTTAAGCCGAGCGCGCCGTATCTCGCGGTTCTGAACAGGGAGTCAATTCAAGCGCCCTACCACTCGATCATCGGTAATCGCGGTAAGCCGGGACCACTCGCGGACAGTAGTGACGGCGTCGTGCCCTACTGGAGCTCTCATCTCGATGGCGCGAAATCCGAATGCATTGTGCCCGGTCCGCATGGATCGTGCGAACTTCCGCAAACCATCGCCGAGCTTGACCGGATTCTCCGTTTACATAGCGGACTCAGCGCGTCGGCAAGAGCGAACGTCGCTCTAGCGGTCCAATAACCCCAGCAAATTCGCGGCCGGTGGAGAAGTTCGCCTTAGCACAGGAGAAATTGAAAGACGCAAACGTTAAGCGGGTCATTCGTGCCCTCGGGCGTGTGAATCCCTATGCGGCCCGAACGCCGCCGCATTCTGAACGTCCGTAATGAAGCATTTGGTGCGAGTCATTCGCTGGGCTGGCGTGCTGCTCGTTCTTCTCATAGCCATCGTTGCTATTGCCTGGGCATTTGGCGCGGTGTGGTTTGACGCCCCGTTCGGAAATGCAAACAAGGTTTTGGCTGGACTCCTGGCGATGGCATCAGCAATTGCTCTCCTATTCGTTAGGCCATTCTGGCGAAAGCTGGGAATCGTCGTCATGCTCTTTGCCGGCGTACTCCTCTGGTGGCTGACGCTTTCTCCAACGAACGATAGCGACTGGCAGGCGGACGTGGCCCAGAAAGCGTGGGCCGACGTTCAAGGCGACGAAGTCACGTTGCACAACGTCCGCAACTGCGATTACCGGACCGAGACCGACTACACTCCGCATTGGGAGACGCGCACCGTGCGCATCTCGCAGATCACTGGCATCGACCTCGCGATCAATTACTGGGGCTCGCCCTGGATCGCGCATCCTATCGTCAGCTTTCAATTCGCTGACGCCCCGCCGCTGTGCTTCTCGATCGAGATACGCAAGAAGCTTGGCCAAACCTACTCGACTATTGGCGGCCTTTACCGGCAATTCGCACTTATCTACATTGTCGCCGATGAACGCGACGTGATCCGCCTGCGCACAAGCTACCGCAAGGAAGACGTCTATCTTTATCGCACAACCATTTCGCCAGCGCACGCGCGCGAACGTTTCCTTGAATACATCCATTCGCTTAACGCTCTGCGGAAAAAACCGCGTTGGTATAACGCCATCACCACCAATTGCACCACGAGCATCCGCACGCAGCATCCACCCCAAGAGCGCGTGCCGTGGGATTGGCGCATCCTGCTCAATGGCAAAGGGGACGAATTGTTGTATCAGCGCCACTTCATTGTCACCGGCGGGCTTCCATTTGCCGAGCTAAAAAGCCGAAGCCTGATTGACACGCGTGCCCGCGCCGCCAACGACTCTCCTGATTTCTCGAAGCTGATCCGCGAAGGTCTGCCTCACGCGCTTCCGTCCGATGCATCAGGGGGATAGCTGCCGTCCATTGTGGCACAAAGAAGCGCGTGGAAAGGACGGCTAGTTCCTCTGCAACTACCAGTATTGCTCGCGTTACATCGTGGGCACGCGTGGCAAAGGCGAGTCAATACCAGCTGAATCATCTCGGTTTTCGCTGCGTGAAAGCGCCACAAACCAGCGACACGTACACGGCCCCAGAAGAACGTACGCTTTCGAGCTACTTTCCCCTTCAGCTCATGGCCGTGGCCACATAAGACGACTCGGGAATCGCGAGTAACGGACACGGTGCGTGCCGCAAGACACGCTCGCTGTGGCTCCCGCGCAATGCATCGAGAAAACCGGACCGGCCGTTAGTGCACATGAGGATGAGATCGGCGTCGGCTTGCCTGGAAGTCTCAAGAATCGTTTCGATGACATTGCCCTGCTTCGTTACCGTACGCCACGTCCATCCAGCGACCTGCGGCAGGACGAACGATGGCGTCGACCCGTTCTCGCCCACATGGAGCACGGTAAATTCTCCTTTTTCGCATTGTAGTTGCTCGATCACTCTGGCAGCCCCGGCAATTGCCGGTTCCGGCCGCGGTGTCGCCGCAATCGGAATGACAACCTTGCGAAGCGAAACGGACCCGTCCGCCAGCGAGACGAAACCGCGTGTACTGGCGGGAACGAAGAGCGTCATCTCGCGGGATTCTCTCGCGACAGGTTCGGAAATGGATTTGTGCAGCCAATCCAAACCGTGATGATGCGTCGCGAGCACGATCAGGTCGGCGCCGCGCTGCTCGATAAACCCGAGTACACCTTCAACAGGATCGGAGCCGCATCCGATGACCTTGGCGACGTCGATCCCAAGTTCCACAACAGCGGATCGTGCGCTGCCTGCTGGCAAGACCTTCCAACGCTCCAGGGTTTCGCGTACTCGTGGAAAGTTTGCCCCATCTGCTTCGTCGCTATCACTGACATGGATGAGCGCGAGATTGCTCTTCGAAATAAGTGCCACTTTGAGCGCATGCGCGAATGCGACCAGACTGGCTTCCGAAAAATCGGACGGATGCAGCACTGTGCGAATGATGGGTGCGGTGGAGTCTGAAGAATCGGAGGCAGTGGTCATATGTTCGCTATTCTACCTGAGCCGGACGATGGATTTCAAATTTTAATCGAAGATAAAGTTCACACAACGTTCACATCTCGCGGAAAACCGCTCATGTGCTCAATGAGCGCCAGCGATCATTTCCTTCATGATCTGTCGACCCCTCGCCTGCAATGGCCCCATGCCGCTTCCGGGCAGGAACCACATGCCTTTATCTTTATCGCGACAGTAAACAATGTTGACGCCGTCGCTGGTGACCGCGTGATGAAATGTGGCGCCGGCATTTTCGGCAATGAATCGGAAGAAGGTTTCCCGCCATGGGTCATCGGCGTAGCGGAATAACTCTCCCCCAAGCTTCTTTAGTTCTTCAACGCTGATTACACGAATGGATTTGGCGATTGCTTTGCGCCGCTCCTTATCGAGGTTCTCAAGATCGAATTTTTCGAATGGCATGGGGGTTGAGTTTAGTCCGTTGAATATCGTTCGGCACGCAATAGTAGAGAATGCGTCGAGGCCTTGCTCTTTGTAGCCGACCGTGTCCCAAGTAGTCCATTGGACTTTAGTCTTATTGGTTCTTGCAAGGGTTTTGTGGAAAGTGAAGACATCGGAACCAGCATGCCAATCCTCGAGAAGACAACTCGCTTTGCCGCCATTGCTCTTGGCATACTGTTCATCGGTCTGAGCCTCTTCGGCATCTTCGGCGCGTGGTTGGTTGATAGCAAGGCCACCGACGTCGTGCTGAAGGCGTTTGGCCTCATCGAGACCGGGGTCGGGGTGGTCAATGCCGGAGTGGCGCGGGTGGACGACCTTATTGCGACGAGCCGGACGGAGGTGCGGCAGGCCTCCGAGACCATCACCACCGCGGGCGCACAGGCGCAGGCGAACAGCCCCGTGCTCAACGCGCTGAACGAGCGTTTGGAGACGAGCCTGGCGCCACGCATCGTGCAGATGCAGCAGGTGCTCGCTCCCGTGCGGGATGCGGTAGGGACCGTCGCAAACGCGGTGAGCCTACTGAACTCGGTGCCGATAATGACCGACCGTGCTCCGCGGCTGGCGGCACTGGACGAGACCTTCAACCGGCTCGAAGAGCTGTCCGCGGACGCGACGCAGCTACGAGGCACGCTGCGGGCACTGGTGGCTGAGCAGAACAGCGACGTTACCGCTCAGACTGTTGCCACGCTCAACGGGCTCACGCAGCGCATCGACACTCGGCTGGGGGAGGTTCAGGCCGACGTTCAGGGCGTGCAGGCGGACGTTGCGGCGTTGCAGGTCCGGCTGGACAAGCGCAAGTCGCAGCTGCTGCTCGTTCTCAACTTGTTGGCGTTGCTGTCGACACTGATGCTGGCCTGGATTCTCTACACCCAGATCGTCGTCATCCAGCACCACCGCGCCCGCATGCGGCGCCTGACGACCAAACCCGCGCCCAGCGACGAGCCAGCGCCTACCATCGATTAAGCGCGCATGAGACCGAGCGGTCAGAGTCAAATATTCCCAAACGCATTGGACTAAAGTCTTATATACGGCTGTCGGGGGTGCCGATAATATTCTCGTTGATTACGTTACCCGACGTTTCAACGCATCTTCGGTCGGACCAAAAACCGGTTGGGGAGCTTAACCTTCGCTGAGACACCGCTTAGCGCGATCTCCAGATTCAACTGGAGCCCGGAGTCACCTGACGCGAGGCCGCTGTTGAAAGCGGCTCGTGAAAATGGTTCCTCGTTCCGCGCGGATTTGGAGCAGTCAACCCCAAATGAAAGGCGATTTATGAAATTCGTTAGTCTCAGAACAACGCGCACTCAGCGACGAGCTAAGTTAGACAAACGGGTCGGCGCCATACGTGAATCTTTCGCCAATCCAGTGGCCGCGCCACACCAAATCCACACCTACGTGGAGCTTCGGCAACAGATCCACGACGACCTCCGGATTCAACACCCCGAATGGGTCCAGCCAAATGGCGAATGCCCCATGTGTGATTCTTACGACGCGCGCCTGATGGAACTGCTCTTGGCTGCGACACCTTTGGTCGATTTCAAAAACACGTAGACGATAAATTTAGAAGGTAAAAGTTAACGAAAGGACAAAACCATGAACGAAAAAGGAAAGAAAAAACCAGAGAAATTCACCGACATGTTACCCCGGTGGATAGTCGGCCGCGACACGGACGGTAATGTTATAATCGGCAGGGAAGTACCTGAAGGAATTCGCGATAGTGGCCACACGAAACGGTGTTTCGTAATTGAGGGACTGCCGCCACAAGGTGCCGTGGGCAACAATTAGGACACTCTTTGTCGATTTCAACCATGACGGCGATTCTAGTCCGGTTCCCAGATGAATCAGTCAAACTCGACGATGTCGAGAGGCGCAGGATTCTGACGACGCTCGAAGTCATTTATGAGGGTGGCTCGCTCCACGGCAAGACCGCCGATTTCCCCACGCGTGACCTCGACCGCTTGGTGGCTGGCCTCCACCGGCGTACTTCGCATTTCTTTGAAACCTATGAGCGCACGACCTGCGTCGATATTCGCAGCCGGCGAACGATCTTTCACTATGCCGGCCGCACTGCTCAACGCAACAACAGCAGTTGGTGGGAGAGGCTGCTCGCGGAGCTTCGCATCTGCAAATTGAAGGCCATCGAAATATGAAGGTTTCAGGGTTACAAGAAAGGTACCCTGGGCCACTCGGTATTGGACGAGTTGAAAGTGAAAACTTCTCAGTCCATTGGACTTTGGTCTCATTTACGATTGCAAACGTTTATGGAAACTGAAAGGCTGCGTTGCCATGAAGCTGCTCCTTCAAGAGATCCGTCGCAACCCACTGCTTTGGCTGCTTGTGTTTGTTCCCATCGCGCTAGCAGCGGAGAAACTGAACCACGAAGCGCACACGCTACATTTCGTTCTTTCGGTGCTCGCGATTTTGCCGTTGGCTGTTCTGCTGAGTCACGCGACGGAATCTGTCGCGGCGAAGACGGGCGATTCAGTGGGCGGCCTGCTTAATGCAACGCTTGGCAATCTAACCGAGCTTGTCATCGCTATCGCTGCGTTGCAGGCGGGACAATACATGCTGGTGAAGGCATCGATCGCCGGCGCGATCGTGACGAATTCGTTGTTTATGTTGGGCGCCTCCTTCCTCCTCGGCGGTCTGCGGTATCACGTTCAGGAATTCAACCGGGTCGCCGCGCGATTTCAGGCCGGCTTGCTTTTTCTCGCCACAATAGGGCTTCTGATCCCGTCCGCCGTAGCCTCGCACGATTCGTTAGGTGCAGGCGATTTAACCAAAACGCTGAGCGTGGCACTCTCGTTTTTGCTTTTGCTGGCATATGGTCTCGGTCTTTGGTTTTCGCTCAATACACATCGGGAATTGTTCGCTGGCGCGGACGAGGAGCATGAAGCGGAGTGGCCGATCGGTTTGGCCCTCGGCACACTCGCGGGTGTTACGGTTTTGGTCGCGTTGGTGAGCGAAGTGTTTGTCGGATCCGTTCAGTACGCTGCGACCGCTTTCGGAATGAGCCCTGCCTTCGTTGGGTTCATCGTCGTGGCCTTGGTGGGCGCGGCTGCCGAAATGGCGGCTGCATTTTCCGCCGCGCGCAAAAATCGTCTCGATTTGAGCGTCAGCATTGCACTTGGCAGCGCCGCGCAGATTGCGCTCTTCGTTGCTCCGGTTCTGGTACTGCTGAGTTATGTGATCGGGCCCACGCCCATGGATTTGAATTTGTGGCCCGGCGCAGTCGCAATGATTCTCTTCGCAACGCTCACCGCCTCGCTGGTGACTACGTCCGGACGCTCCGCCTGGTTCGTCGGCGTCCTTGCCCTCATGGTTTACCTGATCTTCGCCACGGCGCTATATCTTTTGCCACCCCAGAATACTTGAATTAGACGATTCACGCGATTACCCACCATGAGACGCCGCCGCGAAGTTGTTACCAATCATTGAGAGCTAATGAAAATAAAAGAGATCATCAAGAACGCCAGTGAACTAGCCAGGCCATTCCGCATCAGCAAAGGCAAAAATTTCCGTCTCAAAGACGTCGATCCAGACGACACGCTTGAATTCACCAGGGAGGCAGACAAACCCAGAGCGAAAGAAGCGCTGGCGATGGGCGTCACAGCCCTGGCTGAGTTGCAAGAGCAGCTATACGCCCAGGACAAGTGGGCAGTGCTCTTGATCTTTCAAGCAATGGACGCGGCTGGCAAGGACGGCGCCATCAAGCACGTCATGTCTGGGGTAAATCCACAGGGCTGCCAGGTTAATTCTTTCAAATCACCTTCGGCCGAGGACCTTGATCACGATTATCTCTGGCGCTGCATGAAACACCTGCCGAATCGAGGCCAGATTGGAATCTTTAATCGCAGTTACTATGAAGAAGTGCTCGTCGTCCGGATTCATCCCGAATTCCTGGCAAAGCAAAAGATGCCTCCAAAACTCGTTGGCAAAAAAATTTGGGAAGAGCGGTTCGAAGACATCCGCAATTTCGAGCAGTATCTGGCGAGGAATGGCGTGGTGGTGCGAAAGTTCTTTCTTCACGTTTCAAAAAAGGAACAGAAACGACGATTCCTCGATCGAATCGATGACCCGCTGAAAAACTGGAAGTTCTCGTCCAATGACGCCAATGAGCGCGACTTTTGGGACGATTACATGGAAGCGTACGAACAAATGATTCAGGAAACGGCGACGAAAGAGGCGCCGTGGTATGTGGTGCCGGCGGACAACAAATGGTTCACCCGTGTTGTCGTTGCGTCGGCAGTGATCGAAACCCTCGCCTCACTCGACCTGGCGTATCCCAAGGTGGGTGAAGGAAAACTCAAGGAACTCGCCGCAGCGAAAAAGAAGTTGTTAAGCAAGTAGCGTCCGCCGCGGCTGGAAGCGCGACGCGAGTAAAACTACGTGAAGACTCACGACATCGCAACGACCTTCACCACGCCCACAAAAACACAGGCCGGATTGGCGAGGCCCGCCCCCCACAGATGCTGGCACGCGACGACTTACGACATCATGGCGACCAAGACTGGTCCCCATGAGGTAAGCACGATATTGCCAATCGCGTAGGGCACGGTGTACCCGAGAGCCGGGAGGTCGCTTTCCGCCTCTTCCTGAATTGCGCGAAGCGCAGCGGTGATCGTCCCCGCACCGGAACAAGCACCCAGGACGATGACGGGGTTCATCTTCAACACATAACGACCGAACAAGATAGACACGGCGTGCGGGAGAATCGCGATCACGAGGCCGACGAAGACCAGGCTGATCCCCGACTTCTGGAGCCCTGAAAAAAAGCTGGGCCCTGCGGCAAGCCCCACGCAAGCCATGAAGACGGTCAAACCCACGGTGTCGAAGATCCACATGGCGGACCCTGGGATTCGACCAAACGTCGGGTGAACCGCGCGCAGCCAGCCGAATACCAGACCCATGATCAGCGCTCCCCCACTGGCGGTGAGGGTGAGCGGCAGGCCTGCGACTGTAACGGTGAGCAATCCTACGAAGCCGCCGAGGACGATCCCCAAACCGACGAAGATCATGTCCGTCATCACAGTCTGACGATCGGCGTAGCCGAGGTCCTTGGCCGCCCGCTCGACGTCGCGCGTAGCTCCGACGAGAGTCATTATGTCGCCCCGCTCCACCTGCGTCGCGGGAGAGAACGGCATCGGCTCGCCAACCCTGGTCAGCTTCTTTAGGAAAACACCTCGAGCGAACTCCATGCTCGCCAGATCTACAATGGTTTTGCCAGCGAGCGACTTATTGGTGATCACCACGTCGAGGACATCGATCGGAAAATCCAAGAGTTCCTTATCATCTACTTCGGCCCCGATCTCTCCGCCGCGGGCCGTCAGCAGTTCCGAGCGAGTCAGGACCGCGATGACGTCACCCTCGCGAACGACCGTGTCTGGGTCGGGCTCGATGATCATGCCCTCCCTGCGGATCCGGGAGATGAAAACGCGAGCTTGTTTGGGACGCGCCTCCAGTTCGCCCACATTCCGATTGATCAAATCCGGGTTCGTGACATGGTACGCACGGACCGCCAGGGCTTGGTATGCTGACGCCGTCTCCGGTTCGCCACCGCCCGAGGCTGCGATCTTCGCACGGAGTTTTTGGGCCTCCTCCTTCAGGTTGACGCGCATTAGCTTGGGACCCACGTTCGGGAGAAACCAAACAATAAACGCCGTGCCGATAAGATAAGTCACGGCGTAGGCTACCGGGATGTTATTGATTAGGCCCGTTTTCTGAGCGTCCGATATGGTGCCTAGGCGACCGATGGCGTCGCTTGCGGTTCCGATGACGGTGGATTCCGTGAATGCGCCGGCAAGCATACCAGCTGCCGTGCCCACGTCGTAACCGAGGAGTTTCGCGGCGGTATACGCGGCGAGCAGGCAGGTAACGCAGAGCACGAGCGTGAGGGCAAGCTGCGGCAACGCATCCTTCTTTAACGCGCGGAAGAATTGGGGTCCCACCTTGTAGCCGGTGGTGAAGAGAAAGAGATCAAAGAAGACATACTTTACCACGGCTGGAACCTGGATGTTCAGTTGCCCGATCGCGACTCCCGCGAGCAGCGTGCCCACGGCCGTGCCCAGGCTGAACGTCCCAATCTTAAGGCGGCCGATGAAGAAGCCGATCGCCAAGGTTAAGAAGACTGCGAGCTCCTGATGCTCCCTAAGGGCTTGAGTGAGATAGTTCATGGTAGGGTTAAAAAAATCGCTCAATCATTTATCTCTTAAAAAGTTGTGAGTCAATGTCTCCAGGCGTGGACGAAGGCGACAACGACCGGTCCCCAGACCGTAAGCAGGACATTGGCGATGGCGTAGGTTACCGGATATCCGAGAGAGGTGACGTCGTTCCCGCCAGCCTCGCGGAGGGCGTTTAGGCCGGGTGTGCAGCTTCGGCCACCCGCTATGCCAGACAGGAGGAGCACCGGGTTCATTTTCATGAACCAATAGCCAACGATCGTGGCGATGAGCGGAGCGCTGAGAGTTACGAACGTGCCTGCAAAGAAGACCTTGGCGAAGAAATTAACCCCGCGTTCGTGCAGCGCCGCGACGGCGTGCGGTCCGGCAGTGAGGCCCACAATGGCGATGAAGACAACCAGCCCGATATCTGTTAGCAGTTGTCGTGCGGGTTCGGGGACCGCGCCGAAAACTGGTGTGTGTCCGCGCAGCCAACCGGCGACAAGACCGACGACGAGAATGGAGCCGCTGGTGCCCAGACCCAGCGGCACACCGCCCACCTTGATGGCGAGAAAGCCAAGCAGGATACCAAGTGCGATACCACCACCGAGTAGCACGATGCTGGTCTTCTGTGGGTCGTATTCCCTGAAGCCGATGATTCTCGTGGCGCGCTCGACATCGCCGGGCGAGCCAATAACGCGCATCACGTCGCCCGCCTCAATCACCGTGCCGGAGGTCAGGGGCAACTGCACTCTACCGCGATGCAGCGACTGCACGAAAACACCGCGCCCCGCCTCGCGTATTTCGGGGTTAGCAGCGAGTTCGCCTATCGAGTGCCGGGC
>DATLVQ010000772.1:0-2804 GCA_035577325.1 Bryobacteraceae bacterium
GCACACCCTCATTCAGGCGAGTGAGAGCGGTCTCGGTGCCGCCGTCCGATGCCGCGCGAAAGATTTCCGCCGGGCTCGATCCGCTCTGGCGGGTGTAGATCATCATCTTGCCATCGGGTGTGATCTGCATATCATCGAGCGAACTGTCACCGCTAAGAGCAACCCGCGCGCCGCCGCCCGCGACGGCGATGAACTGGATCGACTGACGGCCCCGGTCCTGCACCGCGAAGAACAAGTGGGAAGAATCCGGCCACCATGCGAAGCTTTCAACCCAACGGTCGAGCGTCTCCGTGAGATTGGTCAGCTTGCCGGTGGCTCGCTCCAGTACCATCAAACGCCAGCGATCGCTCTCATATCCGGGGCGGGCCTGCGAGCGAAATGCCAGATACTTGCCGTCGGGCGAATACTGCGGCGAATTATCAGCTGCCGGATTTACCGTGATTTTCTTCGATGGGCCGCCAGCAACGGGCACCACGTAAAGATCGGTGTTAGTGCTCAGCGCAGGCACGTCGTCGGCATTAAGGGCGTAGCAGACTTCCATTCCATCGGGCGAGATGGCATAATCTTCCGGGCCGCCCAGCGAAAACGGAGGCACGTCGCGAGTGCCCGGCGTCAAATCTCTCGCCGCTCCGCCGGAAACGGGAATCACCAAGAGATGGCTGCGTCGAGAGCCTTGCCATGCTGTCCAGTGCCGGTAGAGCAGCGCGTTGATGGATCGCGCTTTGACCTTGTTATTTTTGTCGGCGTCGAGCCGTTGCTTGTTGCAGGCATCGTCGGCCCCGCATTCCGGGTAGACTTCGCTCGTGAAGACCAGGCTCTTGCCATCGCGCGCATACAGCACGCCGCCGGCTTCGGTCGACAGATTTGTAAGCTGTCTTGCATTCGCGCCGTCGGCATCGATCATCCAAATCTGCGACGAACCGCCGCGATCTGAAATGAAAGCGATTCTCTTGGAGTCGGGCGCCCAGCGCGGCCGCTCCGCCGCATCGGCGATCTTGCGTGGCGCGCCGCCATCCATCGCGACGACATAAATTTGCTTCGGCCTGGTGTTATTGGCTATATCGATGGTCTGCACGGTGAACGCCACCGAATGCCCGTCCGGCGAAAGCTGCGGATCGCTGATGCGCGCCAACTGCATCATCGCCTGAACATTGAACGCCTGCTTCTGCGCGGAAAGCGGGAAGAACAGAAGCACCGGCAGAAAAGCCCGTGCTACCCAAGTGTGCATATAACCCCGATTGTAACGCGGCGTGCTAGCATGGAATTCATTCCCACAGTTGTGCAATAAGGATGAAACTTGATTCGGGCGGTCAAAGGAACCAGGGATTTATTGCCTCCAGCCACCGCGGTTTGGAACCG
This sequence comes from Bryobacteraceae bacterium, assembly GCA_035577325.1. Classification (GTDB taxonomy): domain Bacteria; phylum Acidobacteriota; class Terriglobia; order Bryobacterales; family Bryobacteraceae; genus QHXW01. The sequence continues at coordinate 1,360 of DATLVQ010000772.1, forward strand.
CGTGGAGACAATCGCGCGCGAAGTCTTTAGACGCTATCACTATCACGAGATCCGTACGCCCATCCTGGAAGAGACGCAACTTTTCGCGCGTGGTGTAGGCGAAGAAACCGACATCGTCACCAAGGAAATGTACACCTTCGAGGACCGCGACGGCACTTCGCTGACGCTGCGGCCGGAAGCGACGGCATCGGTGATGCGCGCGTACATCGAACACCGCCTCGATCAACAGCCCGGCGTGAAGAAACTGTACTACATGGGTCCCATGTTCCGGCGCGAGCGGCCACAAAAGGGACGTTACCGGCAGTTCTTTCAGATCGGCGCCGAAGCGATTGGTTCGGAATCGGCGGTGGTGGACGCGGAAGTAATCGAAATGGTGGTGGATCTGCTGAAGCAGGCTGGCCTCGAGGGATTTACACTGCTAATCAATTCGGTCGGCGATCAGCACTGCCGCCCCATGTATCTTAAGCGCCTGAGGGACGAGTTGGAGAAGGTGGCGCCGAAATTATGCGAGGACTGCCGACGGCGCGTGACAACGAACCCGCTGCGCGTGCTGGATTGTAAAGTCCCAGAGGACCAGCCGGTGATCGACAAGCTGCCCTCGATCCTGGACTATCTGGATGAAGCGTGCCGGGCGCACTTTGACACGGTACAGCGATTGCTGCGCGATCGCGGCGTGGCGTTCGAAGTGCGACCGCGCCTTGTGCGCGGCCTCGATTACTATATGCGCACGACATTCGAAGTCGTGCACGGAGCGCTCGGCGCGCAGAATTCCGTGCTGGGCGGCGGACGTTATGACGGGCTGGCCGAGGCGCTGGAATCGAAAGTGCCCGCGCCGGGGATTGGATTTTCGATCGGCGAGGACCGGTTGGTGATGACCGTTGAGGACGCGGTGAAAGGCTCGCCCCTCGACCTGTTTATCGCCACTTTGGGCGAGCCGGCCATGCACCAGGCGGGGCTTCTCGCCCGAGAAATCCGCCAGTCTGGATACTCGGTCGAAGTGGCCCCAGATGGAAAATTGAAGCGTGCCATGGAACTGGCGAACAAACTGGGCGCGCGCTACACGCTGATCGTGGGAGACAACGAGATCGCTTCCGGCCGTTACGCCCTCAAAAATATGGCTTCGGGCGAACAAGAGCAGGTCGCGCGCGCTCAGATTGCGCCGCGCCTCCACGCCAACAACTGAATATGCAGACCGTACCGTTGGATTTTCTGGGCGAATTGCGCCGCACTCACAATTGCGGTCAACTACGCTTCCAAGACGCGGGTTCCCGCGCGCTGCTGATGGGTTGGGTACATCGCCGCCACGATTTGGGCGGAGTCATTTTCATCCATCTGCGCGACCGTGAGGGCATCACGCAGATCGTTTTTCACGCCGATGTGGACCCGCAAGTCCACGCCAAAGCTGAACTGCTGCGATCGGAGTACGTAGTGGCGATCGAGGGCAA
>DATLVQ010000773.1:0-2920 GCA_035577325.1 Bryobacteraceae bacterium
CAGAAACAAGCACGCTTATCCCGTGCACCGGCAAAATAACGCGGGCGGAATTGGCGCAAGTACCAACGCCGCCGGCAACTACAACCCATGTCCCGATCCCTCACCTTGCAGTCGTGGAGGGTCTGGTCGAGACCCTGAGCCACCGCCACATTGGCATCGTAGGTGAGGAGTTCGCGGTGTCAAAAGACGGTATGGAAATGTTCGGTGTGATCGATCTCGAGACGAGCTTCGATGGATGCAGATTCGCGATCGGAATCCGCAATGCTAATAACAAGCGCTTCCGGCTTTCCTGTACCGTCGGTCTGCGCGTGTTCGTGTGTCACAACCTCGCATTTCAGGGGGACTATAGCCCCGTCCTCGCGAAACACTCGAAACACTTCTCACTCGAAGACAGTCTGTCGCTTGGCGTTGATCGGATGCAGCGTAACTTCGAGCCGATGCGTCGGCAGGTAGAAAGCTGGCGAGCCCAACAGCTGTCCCCAGCGGTGGCAAAGCTGACGATCTACCGGGCATTCATTGAGGGGGATCTGGAGGTCCCGAAACACCTGGCGAGGAGAGTTCACGAAATCTATTTCACTCCGCTGCACGAGGAGTTTGAATCCAGAACCATGTGGAGCCTGTCGAACGCGTTCACATCGGCGTTTAAGGAACTCGATCCCATTCCACAATTCCGGGCTACGGCGAAGCTGGGCCGGTTTCTTGAAGCGGCGAGCGCAGGATGATCACGGCAGCACCACAGTCCAAACCGGGTTGGCGGGAACGGACTCGTACTCCGGGTCCGTTCCTCTGAGGCGGTTGGATGGTCAGTCGTCACAGTTTATGCGACTTGCGATACAGAGTTTCATAACCCGCGAGAAGGGGATACCGGACAGGAAGCGGTCAGCGCGATCACTTTTCTAGGTCAGGCGTTCTGCAGGTAATTGACGTGATCGCGACTTATCGGCCAGCATTTCAACTGGCTTGTGCTGCAGACGGGTCGCGCAGCTCCGAAGTGTTGTGGTCGAATGTTCAAAGCATTAGTTCGGGAGCGACCTTTGCGGTTGCGTGAATCCGATACGAAACATACACCAGAGTCAAAATTGGAAACACGGCGATCGAAAGCCCCCAGATCACGCTTTCCGCCGCAGTAATCATTAATGCCGAGGCGCTTGCTCCGACCAAGTAGTACGGAAAAGACCAGAAATAACACTGCTGCCAAAGTGCGCTCAAGGGTTTGCGCTCAGCGAGGCACATTATGCCGGCGATTATAATCGTGTTGCTGCTGTAGAGAACGATCGTCGCTACAACCAGGAGAGCGGGAATTGAGCTTGCGAGCGTAGACTCCAGGAATCCGTGACACACAGCGTACGCAGCCGAAACGCTCACGACCATGCAGGCCGAGTTGAACGCAATCTGAACTAGTCGAGGAGTCCGTTGGGCCTTCCAAATCGTTTGGACGGCAGTCGCGGCGGCGGCAATGACAATGCTTTCCACGTAACTGAGCTCCGCGACAGCCAACAGGAACACAACAAAGCTGAGCGATATGGTCGAAGTCAGGCCGGGTAGCCGGACCTTCAGCGCAGCGGCTACCAGAGCCATCGCCAGATATCCCAAGAAGCGATCCAGATTTTGAGGCTGCCAATGGAATGCTCCATAGGCTAACAGCACCGCCGCGGCGCCAATGACCGCGCTCAAGTAGAGTCTTGTGCCGAAGGTCATCGTACTGTCACGGTGTTCTCGGGAAGCCGCGCCGACCGGGACCCGGTCGGTTGAGACCACGTAAAAAAAGTGAACGAGGTAGAGCAGCGGGAGCAGGATCATCCAGCCCTCAGGGGCCGGACTGCGGCCTGACAGTGGCAGCAGGCCAACAAGCGCCGCACCGATCAAATAATACGGCAAGAACCACATGTACCACTGCTCGCAGACCTGCCGTAAAGGTTTTCCTTGCAGCAACGACAGCACACCCGAGAGCAGCATTGTGCTTATGAAGAAATGCAGGGCCGCAATCAGTGCCAGTACCGCCGGCCGGTATACCGCTAAGCCTTGGACGAGCCCCACATGTGCGACCAGGTAACACAGGCTGATGCTGAGGCACAGGTTGGCCATGTTGAATAAGATCTGAATCATTGAAGGCCGCTGCTTCGATTTCCATAAAGACTGAACGAGCGCACCTGCGCAGCTCGCGACCAGAGTTTCTGGGAGGGTGAATTCGACGATGCCAACCAAAGTGAACAAGAAACTGACCGAATAGGTGCCCGTGATGCGTGGAAGTCTGACCTTCAACATTGAAGCGATCAGCGCCAGCGTAAAGTAGATGATGAAGTGCAGCGGATTGGGCGAGGCCCAGTTCCAGACGGCAACAGCGCAGACGAGGCCGCCGGCTGCGATCACGCCATAGGCATAGCGCTTTGCTCTAGTAGGCATTTCTTTCTCCGACGCTGACTCAATTCTCTATCGACACGGATCAATTCTCGCCATTAAGGGCGATCGTGGAGCTTTCCAAGCTGTCTTGGCTTGTGCTTCCCCAGACAGCCTTCGAACCCCAGACGACGTTGAATCCGGTCGTCGTGCTAGAACCCCACACGACGTTACTTCCCCATACAACGTTGCTTGCATTGAGAAATACATTGGAGCCCCATACCACATTTGATCCCCAGACCACGTTCGAGCCCCAAACCGAGGTGGATGCGAATGATAGGTATACTTGTCCCGTCGCTGAGTTGTAATTCGATGTCGGAGAGAGTGCGCTCGTTGTCGCCAGGTCTGTGTTGTTCAACGCCGCCCAAACATCCAGGTACCCGGCACCGATGGTGAAAACGTCGTATTGGCTGGTATATGTAACGCCTGTCACGGGATCCGTGGCAATGCTCGTACTAGGGAAGCTCTTGGTGGCCGTCTTCATCAAACGTGCTTTCACCTGGTCCGGTGTCAGCTTGGAATT
>DATLVQ010000774.1:0-3850 GCA_035577325.1 Bryobacteraceae bacterium
GCGAAACTCCGCAGCCTGGGCCAGGTCGTCCACGAAGAGCCGTTCCCCGGTCGTCACCCCCATCACGATCTGCAGGGAGGGGTAGCGATCGGCGCAGCCAACCTCACGCGGCGGTTCGGGGATTTCACGGCTGTCACGAACGTCAACTTGCAGGTTCGATACGGCGAGATCTATGGCCTGCTCGGAGCCAACGGCGCTGGCAAGACGACCACGATAAAAATGCTCTGCGGCCTTCTCCCGCCGACGGCAGGCGAGGTACAACTGGCCGGCGAACGTGGCGTCCGGTCAGGAGTTGTGCGGCAACGCGTCGGGTACATGTCCCAGAAATTCTCGCTGTATGACGACCTTTCTATTAAAGACAACCTGGACTTTTTTGCCGGGGTATACGGCGTTCCCGACCATGAACGCGCAGAAAAAATCCGGTGGGTACTGGCGTTTTCTGGTCTTGAGGGCAAGCAGGACCAGATCACCGGCAGTTTGCCGGGAGGATGGAAACAGCGGGTGGCCTTCGGCGCCGCCATCATGCATGAGCCGAGCGTGCTCTTTCTCGACGAGCCGACTTCCGGCGTGGACCCTCTGGCGAGACGCGCATTCTGGACCATGATCAACCGTCTGGCTGACGCGGGCACCGCGATTCTGGTGACCACCCATTACCTCGAGGAATCCGAGCAGTGTAATCGCCTCGGCTTGATGGTTGACGGCAACCTCGTCGTGAAGGGGACTCCGACCGGCATCAAGAGTGCACAACGCAGTCATCTGGTGGAACTCATGGTCGACCAGCCCCAGCGCGCGGCCGATCTGCTCAAGCGCGATATGGAACGATGGCGAATCTCCTTGTTTGGCAATCGTCTCCATGTCATTTCCGATGACGACCCGGCAACCGCGCAGCGATCTATAGCGGAAAGGCTTCAGGCAAGCGGAATTCGAGTGCTCCAGGCGCGGGCAGAGCGTTTCTCGATGGAGGATGTCTTCATCAGTATTGTCGAACGGGCCCGGCAGGAGGGCAAAGTGGCCGCTGAGGACTAAGGAAAAAAGAAATGAGACGCATTTTCGCGCAGACCCGCAAAGAACTGATCCAGCTGCTTCGCGACTGGCGAACCTTCGCGCTGGCCCTGGTGCTTCCCCTGGTTCTTCTTGTGCTCATGTCCACGGCAATTTCCCTCACCGTCAGCCATCTGCCCATCGTCGTCCAGGACCTCGATGGCTCGCCGGCGTCACGGGATCTCATCAATTTTTTCCGCGCGTCCATCACTTTCCATGTAGTGACGTGGGCCACGGATAAGCAACCGGAACTCGCTTTCACATCGAACACGGCGCACGCGGCGCTCATCATACCAGAGCAGTTTGGCCGGGATATCGCCCGTGGCGTTGACTCGCCTTTACAATTGCTGATCGATGCCTCCGACGCCAATACGGCCAAGTTGATTGCCGGCTATGCGGGACAGATCACAAGGGCTTACGACCGGCTGAACGCAGGACCGTCCCGGGTGGAACCGGTGCAGGCCGCCATTCGGCTGTGGTACAACCCCGGGCGCTCCTCGCCGAAGTTTTTCGGTCCAGGAATTTTCGTTCTCGGGCTGTCCCTTTTCCCACCTCTGCTGGCGTCGCTGGCAATGGCAAGAGAGGGCGAACAGAAGACGATCCTGCAAGTATACGTGTCCAATATCCCGGCACATGAGTTCCTGCTCGGAAAAATCTTCGCGTTCATGGCCGTGACGCTTGCGGAATTCGTACTTGGACTCATTCTGCTTCTGACCGTTTTCGGCCTGCATATCGCCGGAGATCCGACACCATTCATCGTCGGCACCATTCTCTACGCTTTCTGTGTTGCCTCCTTCGGAACCATGGTTGGAGCGGCCATTCCAAACCAGGCGGCCGCGATTCAAGCTGTGGCCTTCGGAGGTTTCATCCTTGTATTCCTGCTCTCCGGTCTGATGTTTCCCATCGAAAACATCCCCGCCGGGCTGCGTTGGATTTCAAATTTCGTTTGGGGCCGGTATTACATTGAAATCGTTCGCGACGCCCTTTTGCAAGGCGGCGGCTGGCCAGCGACCTGGTATAAAGTCACCGTGATCGGGGTAATTGGCTCGGTGTTTTACGGGCTGGCATGGCGCAAGATGCGGCACATGCAGCTTGGAGCGTGAAGCCATGATCTCAATTTCACGACTCGTCAATTATCGTGTCGGCGCTCTTATCCGCAAGGAAGTGGCCCAGATCCGGCGCGACCGCCGCCTGGCGTTCTCTCTGATTCTGCCGCCCACACTGCAGCTGCTCCTCCTCGGATTTGCCCTTAGCGCCACGGTAACTGATATCAAACTCGGAGCGGTAGACGACAGTCGAACTTCCGACAGCCGGGAGTTGATCGCTACGCTGGCCGAGAGCAAGAGCTTTCGGCTGGTCAGCTACTACGCTTCGGTCGACCAGCTCGGCGATGCCATCAGTCGAGGCAGCATCGACGCTGGAGTTGTTATTCCCTACGACTACACCCGCGACCTGCAGCGGGGCCGCCCTGTCACCGTCCAGTTCCTTTTGAACGCCATGAACGCAAACACGGCGGCTATCAGCCAGGGGTATGCGGAGGGGGTGCTCCAGTCCTATAACGCCGGGCTCCGAAGCGCGGGCCTTCATGTTGCATTTCAACAAATCAGCGCCCACGATGTAAGTCGCCGGGGCAGCGTGCAATTGCACCCGGCTTTTTTGTACAACCCCGGACTTAAGGACTCCTGGTTTATTGTGACGGGCGTATTTGGACTGCTGCTCATCCTGAATAGTTCGCTGGTTGCATCGGGAGCGATGGTCAGGGAGCGTGAGGCCGGCACCATCGAGCAGTTGTTGATGTCCCCGGCAACCACGTCCGAAATCGTGATCGCCAAAATTGCGCCCTTATTCGGCCTTTTGTTCGTCATGGCCCTCTTAGCCATCGCGATCATGAAGATCGCTTTCGGCGTGCCTTTACACGGCAAGCTTCCCGTCGTCCTGTCCGGCGCGGCCCTGTGTATTTTGTCGGGAATTAGCCTGGGGACGGTGAACGCCACGTTCGCCAAATCGGCGCTGCAGGCGCAACTAATGGTCTTCTTCATAAACCCTCCGCTCAATTCCACGGCCGGAGCGCTGAATCCCGTGGAGGCAATGCCGCGCTGGTTGCAGCGATTAACGGTGATCAATCCAATTCACCACTTTGCGGTGATCGCCCGCGGGAGCCTGCTCAAAGGCAGCGGCTTTATAGACCTCTGGCCCAATTTCCTTGGCCTGTTCGCCTTTACGCTCATCCTGGGCGCGATAAGTATATGGCGTTTTCGAAAGCAGCTCAGCTAACTGGAAAGGTCGTCTGAATCAAATGCAAACCCTGAATCGATTCATCATTCGGATCGCCGTGACCGTCTCGATGCTCATGATAGTGACCTGCGCATTTGGACAGATCGGAGCGCCCGCTCGCCAGGGGCAGGCGCCGAGTGCCATTCAGCTCCCCTTATCCGGCCGAACGGGACAGAACGGATCCGTCACCGTAACGGAATTACCTGTACCCGGAACCACGACCAGCGTGAACACGCTCAACCCGGGCGTGCAGGTGCAGGGCGCCTATACGGGAAGCGCCAAAAGCAAGGAGCCGTTCTCCGGGAAGCTCTCTTTGCGTGAAGCCGTCGAGCGGGCTCTCCGGTATAACCTGGGTACGGTGGGCAGCTCCAATGCAGTCCGCCAGGCCCGGGGCCAGAGCAGAGTGGCTCGAAGCACCTTGCTCCCTAATCTGAACGGTAACCTCTCCGAAACGGTGCAACAACTGAACCTTCGGGCCAACGGCTTTCGCTTCAACGTTCCTCAGTTTGCCGGGTTCTCGATTCCCAGCATTGTC
>DATLVQ010000775.1:0-11046 GCA_035577325.1 Bryobacteraceae bacterium
CCTCTTCCCTCAACGCCCTGAAATCCGGCATCGACGCCTGGTCCCATATCATCCCCGGCGAAGACCCCGCCGAACTCGAAGCCCTCACCGCCGCATTCCACAACCACTATCAGCCGGCCGGCCCCACCGAACTCTCCCTCGTCGACACCCTCGTCTCCACCGAGTGGATTCAGCGCCGCCTCCGCCGCATCGAAGCCCAGCTCTGGAATTATCAGGTAGAGTGCCTGGACAAAAACCTCACGCACGCCGATTTTATCGATGCCGCCATCCAGCACAATTCCCCTCTCGGCCATGCCTTCCAGGACGCTCTCGACCCCTTCTCCCGCCTCCACCGCCGCATCGATGCCACCAACCGCATGTTCCTCCGCACTCTCAAAGCCCTCCAGGACCTCCAGGCTGTCGCGGTTTCCCAACCCGCCGAGCAGACCCCGGACATCTCGATTTCCGAACCAGCATCCCCCGCATCCCCTCAACCACTTGCACCGCAAATTGGCTTCGTTCCGCAAAGTGCCCATGCATCCGGGAAACCGCCGCGGGTGAGCTACAAGAAAGCTGTTGGGTCTTGTCTGATGGATATTGTCTGATGAAGGTGAACTGTGCTACGGCTGACTATTTCCGTCCATTTGCGGACGCGCGCGATGAGCATATTCTGTGCGCCCAAACGATGGACAGAATTTACCTTGGTTAGAGCATTCCTGCTCTTACGGAGTGAATGAGGATTAGCGCGCCGCGGCCGCGACTGCTTTTTTCGCCGGTTCCAATTGCGCGATTTTCGCTTCGAGATCCGCCAGTCCCCGGCGCAGGATTTCCTGATAGCGCGGGTTCGTGCTGTCGGCCAGTTCACGCTGCACGCGGGTGCGCGAAAGCTCCAGGTTCTCCCGGTCGCGCATCGTCTGGATTTGTTCGGGGCTCAGCTGGCCTTCTCTTTTCGCGGGTTTTTTGCCGGCGGCGGATTCGATCTGGGCTTCGACGGATTTACTCTCCCAGCCTCTCGCCATATTTTTTATTGTACGGCACCGCGCGCCGGATCCAAAATGACGGAAAATGGCAGGCATGCGAAAAGTAGCTATGTGCTTCATTCTTTGGGCGGCTTTCAGCGCCTCCGCCGCCACGCTCGATGGCGTTTGGGAAATCACCATAACGCGGTTTGGCGAGGCCGACCTATTCCGGCGCGCCACTTTGAAAACCATCGGCGACAAACTCACGGGCCAATCGGGCGACGTCAAGATCGAAGGAACCACGCATGATGATAGTGTCAAACTCGAAGTCCGGCAGGCCGACGGCAAGGTGTTGTGGGATCTCTCCGGCACGCTGGTGGAGGATGTTCTGGTGGGAACGGGGAAGATGTTCGATGCCCCTGCCACGTGGACGGCCCGGCATCCCGCCGCCCGGCCCGCGGGCGAGCCCAAAATACACCGTTTCACGCCGCGCATGTTTCACCGCCAGTTCTCGAGCTCGATTCAGCCTGTGATGCATCTGTTTCCGGGCGATAGCGTAAGCACCTGGACGGTGGATGCGGGCGGGAAAGACGCCAGCGAAAGGCAGCGCTCGCTGGGCGGCAATCCGCTGACGGGACCGTTCTATGTGGAAAATGCGTGGCCGGGCGATACGCTGGTGGTGAAATTTACGCGCATCCGCTTGAATCGCGATTCGGCCGGGAGCGGCGATTCCATTGTGGCCGGCGCCTTCGATCCTTACTACTTCAAAGATCTGAAACCGGTCGAGAAATTTGACAGCGCCTGGCGGCTGGACCGGGAGCGCGGCGTGGCCATGCTGAAAAATCCGACCGAAAAGCTTAAGAATTTTTCGGTGAAGCTGGCGCCCATGATGGGCTGCGTGGGCGTGGCGCCGCCGGGAAATCAATCGCTGCAATCCGGCAATCTCGGCAGCTTCGGCGGCAACATGGATTACAACCGGATTCGAGAGGGCGTAACGCTGTACCTGCCCGTGTATCATCCGGGCGCGCTGCTGTTCGTGGGCGACGGACACGCGGCGGAGGGCGCGGGCGAGCTGACCGGCGATGCACTCGAAACATCCATGGACGTGGAATTCGGCGTGGATGTGATCCAGGGGGAATCGCCGGACATGCCACGCGCGGAGAATGACGATTCACTGATGGCGCTGGGGATCGGCGGGTCGCTTGCCGACGCACTGCAAAGCGCGACGACCAGTATGGCGCAGTGGCTGGAACGCGATTACAAACTGAACGCGGCGGAAGTGGCCGTGGTGCTGGGAACTTCGATGCAGTATGAAATCGCCGAGGTTGTGGATCCGCAGGTGAACGTGGTGGCCAAGGTATCGAAGAGTGTTCTTTCCCAACTACACAAGTAACGGAACGCCGTGGCCGGCCACGATCCCGCGGGTGGCCGGGCGGCCGGTGCGCGTGGAATTTCGAAAAGCCCTGCTGGATGGCGCGGGCTCGCCGGCGCACGCGGCCACGCATTTGCGGCAGAGGCGCATGGTGATCGAAGAAGCGCTGATGGCCGATCCTGAGGACTTCGCGCGCATTTTCGTGCATGAGCTGTTTCACTTCGTCTGGCTGCGGCTGGGCAACGCCAGGCGCCGGTCCTACGAGCGGCTGGTAGCGGGAGAGTTACGGCGGAGCGCGCGGGGCGAGCTGGGATGGTCGGCCGAATGGCGTAAGGGGAAGCTCGCGCGGCGTGATCGCACGGCGCGCACGCGGCGGTGGCGCGAGTACTGCTGCGAAAGCTTCTGCGACACGGCGGCGTGGCTGTATGCGGGGATAGATCGGCATGAAGAGTTCACACTTGCAAGAAGTTTGCGCCCGGCGCGCCGAAAATGGTTCGCGCGTAACGGTCTCGATGCGGGAATCTCGATATAATCAAGAGGAAGGAGAACTTAGTGCGGGTTGCTCGCCTTGTGGTTGTCGCGTTGTTGTCATTGATATTGCCCGGATGCAATACCACGGGGAGAATTATCGGAGACCTGATGGGAGATCGGGCTATGGGCGATGGGCGGGCTGCGGTCAAGGCCGGCAAGGACCGGAAATCGGCGCCGGATTTCGAGCTGAAAGACGCCAACGGGCACACGGTTCGCCTTTCCGATTATCGCGGCAAGGTCGTGCTGCTGGACTTCTGGGCCACCTGGTGCGGGCCGTGCAAGATCGAGATCCCATGGTTCCAGGAATTCGAGCGGGAGAATAAAGATAAGGGTTTCGCGGTGCTCGGCGTGGCCATGGATGAAGAGGGTTGGGATGTGGTGAAGCCGTTTGCCCAGCACATGAATATCAACTACCGGTTGTTGATCGGTAACGACTCGATTGCGGACCAGTTCGGGGGCGTGGACGCGCTGCCCACCACGTTCCTCATCGACCGTGAAGGAAAGATCGCCGCCGTGCACGTAGGGTTGTCGGGGAAGCGTGAGTTCGAAAATGGCATTCGCGAACTGCTCTAGATTGGCAGCGATCCTGCTGTTCCTGCCCGCCGCGTTTGCGCAGAGCCCCGCTATCCTTACAGTGGCTCAGCCGCAAAAGGTGGTGGCCAAGCGCAATACGGATGTGACCGCGAAGATCGATGTTTCGATTGCCGCCGGTTATCACGTCAACAGCAACGCGCCGCACGAAGCGTATCTGATACCGCTGCGGCTTACCTGGACGCTTGCGCCGCTCACCGTGGAGGCGGTGACGTTTCCCAAGGCGCGCGATGAGAAGTACTCATTCTCAGAAGAGCCGCTTTCCGTGTTCACCGGCAATTTCGACATCGCGACGAAATTCAAAGTGCCCGCTGACGCCTTGAGCGGCCCAACGATTCTGGTGGGCAAGCTGCGCTACCAGGCCTGCAACAATACCATGTGTTTTCCGCCGAAGACGGTGGAAGTGAAGCTGCCGGTCGACGTCCAGTAGACTTGCAAACGCAGTCACGGCCCGTGAGTCATTGCGTGGGCCCGTTCTCCTAAACTCCTGATGGTTAGGCCGGAAACTCCCGATGCACAAGATCGGAGACTCCCGATGCACGCTCCCGATGCACGCTGGGGCTTGCGTATCATTACATACGTTCGGGATACGCTGCATTGCAGAACTAGTGCTTTCCCCAGTAGTTGACGCAGCGAAGAGATGATATGGTAAGCCTGCTTTTGCATCGCGGATATGAACAGGAAATTCACTCGCATTTCCACAGTCCGGCTGATTCGCCCAATCGCCCTGCCGGTTCCGCGCCACAAATCTGAACTTCCCGCGCCACTCGAGCACAATAATGTACGATCGCTGTCAACACACGGATATTTATGCCAATAACGGATCTGTTTTCGGCCAAAGAGGACTCGGCACCATCCACCATCCTGGTGGTGGACGATGAAGAACCCATACGGCGCATGATGGAAAAGGCCTTGGGGCAATGCAGGCACTCGATCCTTCACGCAAGCAGCGGGGCTGAAGCGCTGGCCGTTTGCGAACAGAGTGGCGGCGCTCTCCATCTTGTGGTTACCGACGTGACCATGCCCGGAGGGGACGGCTTCGATCTTGCCGAGCGCATCGCCGAGCGTTGGCCGGGGATCAAGATTCTGTTTGTTTCGGGGTTGGCGAATGATTGCGGTACACGCCGTAGGCTCTGCGGCCGGCCGTTGCTGCAGAAGCCCTTTACGCGCGACGACCTGACAAAGAAGGTGCATGAGCTGCTGAGTGCGGCTCTTTCCCGAAATTAGGACTGGCCCGTCCAGTTATGGAAACCGGCGTGGAGTAGTGTGTGAAAACAGTCTTGTTGGTAAAGAATGACAAGGCAGGCCTGATCGCCTTGGCCTTGATTCTGCGCTCCCAGGGATATGACGTGCTCGAATCCAGCGACGGAGATGAGGCGATTCATGTTTGCCTGGAGCAACAGGGGCCAATCCACTTGCTGCTGATGGACTTTGATTTGGGCGGCAGCAATGCCGGCCCAAAACTCGCCGAGCGCCTGCTGGAACTGTCTCCGGAAATGCAAGTCATCTTCATGTTCAGCTCGTCGCCCAATGAGTTGCTGCAGGTGGAGACGCTGCCGTGGGGATCTACCTTCCTTCAGAAGCCCTTCAGCCCGGAAACACTGTTACGAGATGTGCACGAACGGATTGCCGAACTCCGATCAACCACCCGGAGGCTTGCTGGCGACGCTGAAATCCTCAATGGCTTGCGCATGGACAGGGCGCGCGAAACGGAACAAAAGGCTCCAGCGAACGCGTGATCGCCGCCGCAAATCGCCACTGTGGTCTGTGAATGAATCACATGTCAGATCGGGAATGGCACGGATAATAGGGCAACGTGAAGGCAGCCAGCCGGCGTGGCGCAGGATTAAGGGGCGATCAAGCCATGCTTGATCGCGATTCGGACAAGCTGGACTGTGTTCTTAACTCCAAAGAGCCCCAGCAATCTCGCGCGATGAAACTCTGCTGTCTTGACGGATATGTTGAGCTGGGCTGCCAAGTCTTTTGTTGTCACGCCCTCACAAATGAGCGTTAACACGGTTTGCTGACGTTCCGTCAGTTCGACACGGCGTTGCGCTGGTTGTGGTGTTAGTTTTAATTCAAACCGGGTAGACATGACGGGGCCCATCAATGTGCCGCTTTCGTTTTGGATGCCAACGCATCGGCCACGAGGCGTACAAGTTCTTGACGTTTAAAGGGCTTCTGCAAACAGGGGTAGCGGGCGTCGCTATCTGGGAGCCTGCTCGAGTATCCTGACATGAAGACCACCGGCAACGCCGGCCGGACTGTGCGCGCTTCCTGAGCCAGTTCGATACCGCTGATGCCAGGCATAACAATATCGGTCAGAAGGAGTGCGATATTACAGGGCTTTTGGCGTAAAACGTTTAACGCTTCCGCGCCGCTGCCCGCATCCATGGCCCGATAGCCGCTGCGTTCCAAGAATCGCTTGGCCAAAACCCTGATAACGGGTTCGTCATCGACTACCAGAATTACGGGTTCCATTCACAAACACCTACCCCCTCCCCACAGAATTTTTATCATGTCGCTTAATTTGCGTCAACCGCAAATACCTGAGTCTAGAGGGGTTATATGAACGGTGGCGTACTGAACGGTTCCGTACATATAAATCGAACCGGCTATCGGTCGGGCTTTTTATTCATTACCGAATCGTATGCCTGGATAATTGCCTTATAACACTCGCAGGAAGCCGACTCCAGGCCCGCCCGGTCAATCACGGTTATTTGTCCACGCACATAACGAATGAACCCAGCCTTTTTCAGCATGCCAGTTGCGACATTCACTGTCGCGCGGCGCACGCCGAGCATGTGAGACAGGAATTCCTGTGTGAGCGGAAAACTGTTGTCGCTGGCACGTTCATGCGTCATCAAGAGCCACCGGGCGCAGCGTTCTTCCATGCTATGAACACGGTTACAGGCGGCGCCATGGAGAATCTGTCTGGCGAGTGCATAAAAATGCCGGTGCATGAGTCTTTCCAACAGCGGCCGGGCAGTCAATTCTTTTAGGAAACTATCGGCAGGAATTCGCAGGGCCGCGCCAGCTATCTGGATTATGCTTAGGCCCATCCCTCCCTGATTTTGAAGAACTTCCGCTGCGCCCACGACCCCTTCGCGCCCGACAGTGGCCATTTCCATTTGCATTTTGCCGTTGAGACTTACCAGCAGTGAAACCATGCACGACAAGGGAAAATAAACGGCACCGATGGGTTCATCTTGGCGATAGAGGCATTTGCCGAACTTTAGCTGAACCACCTTGCCCCGAGCTACTAACGCGTTGCGGTCCTCCGCGTTCAGTTCTTTGAGGATGCGATTCGTCTTTGGGTCGGGACTCTCCTGCTGCTGCGTCTGTTTTGTCATGCGCTCTCGCTCCGCGGTACACACGAAGGACCTGCGCATGAATCATGCGGCGGCCCCGCGAACCATCAAAAAGCCGTACTCGCGACTTTTCAGGAGCGCCGCTCGGCGGGATTGACGGGCTAACGGACTGGAAAGGGTTACGAGTTTAGATGTGCCGTTTGATTGTCGCACATTGGTTCGGAAAACCACAGCGCAACCGCGACAACATCTTGGAAGGAGTTACGGCCCGCATAGCTTTAATGCGACTTAAGCGCTTTCTGCATTCAAACATACGTATGGCAATTCACCAACTAGTGATTTCCCTAGATCCAGGCCACGGGCCAAAGTACAATAGCAGCGTGGACGATCATAAACGCGCCAAAGTGGTTGTTCTAAAGACGAGGTGCATTATGACGCGGTATCGCCTGAAGGCTCCAATCCAAGCGATCTATCATAAGCCTGAAAGCGGCGACGTTAGCGTAACGCTTCCCGCCGGTGCGATCCTGGTTGAATCCGTGGAGCATTCCAGAACTCTGATCGGGATGGTGGGTGTATATTGGGAGGGGCGACATTACTCCGTCTCTCTCGGCAGTCTGCTGCGAGAAACCGAAGCTATCTCGGTAGCCTAATCTGAAGGATTTGGCTCGCCCTTTGGATTCGGCGATTTTGGCTTGGGTCGTGCATCTGCAGAGGCGCAAAAATACCTGGGCTCTCTCTGACCTAAAAACTCAAAGTCACGCTCGCTCTCTCTTAGACGATCAGACTTACTTGTCGTAGTTTTCAAATGCGTAACTACGAAAAAGTATCTTACTAACTGTCTAAAACCTCGCGTCTCGGATACTCGACGCCCGCCACAGAACTATTATTATTCAATCACTTAGGGTTTGGAGCGTGATCTGCTTCACAGTACGCTCCCGCCAGCACGACTCCATGGAGGAACTATGACTGTACGTGTGAAATCGACGGTACTTGCCGGAGTTCTTGCAGTTGGAATTGCCAGTTTGCCGGCCTTGGCCAAGCCGCACAATAACGAAAATGGGCCTTCGGTGAAAGGCAATTATTCGTTCCGCATGACCCCGGCGAAGAGTTTCAGCGCGGATGCACCGGGCGATCCGGGCGGCATCGCCACCTCTTCCCGGCAGGATGTGCTGCGCGTAGGTGTGTTCAGCGCGGACGGCTCGGGAAATCTGACCGGCCACACAATGGCCACTACCGACACAGTTCAGGGCAACACATGGCTGGTCATTTTTGACTGGACGGGTAAGTACGTGGTGAATGGAGACGGGACCGGGTTCTTTTCGGTAGATACGATCACCAACATGGTTTGCACCGACATGACGGTGGCCCACACCGGGCCGACGCCACATCCGGTGACGACCGGCGGCGCTCCACTCTCGGGAAACACGGCGTGTCCAACCGGAACCAGCGCGATTGAAGGCCACGAGGATTATGCATTTGTGTTCGCCACGCCGGGTGGCAAGCGGTTGGAGTTCATGCAGACCGACAACGACGGCGGCGGCGCGAAGATCTTCATGGCCGGTTCCGCCACGCTCGAGCAGGATGACAACGGGAAGAGCCAGGGTAAGGACAAGGATTAAGCCCCGCGGGCGGTTATCTGTTATAGAAGGCGACGCATGAGTGCGCCGCCCTTCTTGCTTTTAGCGAGCCGCGACGACGCTCAGGGGCCGGTCAAGCTTGAACGTGAGCACCGACTCCGCCGGAACTTTGATCGAACCACCTTTAGTCAGAATCTGAGTAAGAGCGCCGGCGCCTGCCCCGGAGCCCGCGCCGATGGCGGCGCCCTTCCCGCCTCCCGCGATCGCCCCGATGATGGCGCCGACCGCGCTGCCGCCACCGGTGTATTCGGCTGTCCGCTTATTGGCTCCCATGCCAGTTTTCCCTTGCCTGACCAGATCGACAGTACTGAGTTGATACATGCGCCCATCGACTGATACCGAGGCCAGGTCGAGCACGAGGTCTGACGTGCCCTTAAACCGACCACCCTTGGCTGAGGATCGGATGATGATCTGGGCGTTAGCGCCTCGAGGAATTACAACGTCGCCATTAGCGTCGCGAACGTCGTTCGTCACCTCGGCGGCGAAAGTTTGCCCCTCGGCTGCTCTGGCGGAGTCGATGGTCTCCTCAGAGCGCACGGCAATCTCGCTACCGGCGGGAAGTTCATACGTCTTGGTACGGATCGCCGACTCCTTCGGGTGCTCGTGATGTTCGTGGCTGAGCGAACGGCGGGCGGGCCTGGGACCCTCTTTGGCCCCACCCTGGGCGGTCTCGGCGGACGGCGCGGCGGCATCGTCGTATTCAATCGACTTCACATCTTTCATCGCCAGGGTGTGCGTGACATTGTCGTCGCCTTTGAGCGTGACATCGGTGGTCGAAGTGCTCGCGACGGTACCGGCGAATTGCGTGCCATCGCGCATGAAGACGGTTGCGTGCGGCCCGGTGCCCGAGTCCTGCTTCGCGCAGGAAACGAGTAACAGAGCGAAAACCATCGGTAAGATCGAAGCGTATCCCCGCATATGTTTTGGTTTGCCTTTCGATTTGGTCCAGTGTCTCATTTCTGTTGGCACACGAATGGACTCATTTTACTTCGCCGCCAGCACGGGTTTGCGTGCCAGGAATTGCTTGATACTGCGAGTGGCCTGTCGGGTGCGGTGATCGTTCTCGACCAGCGCGAAGCGCACGAAGCCTTCGCCCATGGGGCCAAAGCCGATACCCGGCGAAACCGCCACCAGCGCCTCCTTCATAAGAAGTTTGGCAAATTCGAGCGAACCTTCTTCGCGATAAGCTTCGGGCACCGGGGCCCACACAAACATGGTTCCACGCGGGGTTTCCACCGGCCAGCCGGCGCGGCGCAGCCCGTCTATGAGGAGATCGCGGCGGTGCTGGTAGAGCGCCCGGATTTTGTCGGTATCCTGTTCACACTCGCGCAGCGCGATAATGGAAGCGATCTGGATGGGCTGGAAGACGCCGTAATCCAGATAACTCTTGATGCGCGCCAAAGCGCCGATCATTTTCCTATTGCCCAGACAGAAGCCCACACGCCATCCCGCCATGTTGTAGCTTTTCGACATGGAGAAGATCTCCACGGCGATATCTTTGGCTCCCTCGACCTGCAAAATGCTGGGAGGCGTGTAGCCGTCGAAGCCAAGGTCGGCATAGGCGAAATCATGCACGATGTACGAGCCATGGTGGCTCGCCAGGCGCACGATCTCGCGAAGATAGTCGAGATCCACGCAGGTGGTGGTGGGATTGTGAGGGAATGAGATCAGGATGATTTTGGGCTTGGCGCCGCCGCGGTACAGGTCCTCGAGGCGGGTCAGAAACGTGGCTGCGTCGGGCATGGGCAGCACGCAGGCCTGCCCTTCCGCCATGATGACGCCGTACTGGTGAATAGGATACGCGGGGTTGGGCGAGACGACGACATCACCCGGGCCGATCACGGCAAACAGCAGGTGCGCCAGGGCATCTTTGGCTCCGATGGTGACAATGGCTTCGCTATCCGGATCGAGGGTGACGTCGTAATTTTTCTTATAGCGCTTGACGATTTCCTCGCGTAGATGCGGGATGCCGCGCGAGACTGAGTAGCGATGGTTGCGCGCGTTGCGCGTAGCCTCAATCAGCTTATTGACCACCGCGCGCGGCGTGGCGCCGTCCGGGTTGCCCATGCCGAGGTCGATCACGTCCTGCTGTGCTGCCCGCGCCTTGGCCTTCATCTCGTTGATGACGGCGAAAACGTAGGGCGGCAGCTTCTGTATGCGATAAAACTCGTCGGCGGATCCGGGCATGAACACTATTTTACGGGGTCGGACGAGAGTTGTGTGCGCGACCTTACGGTGTGGACTGGAAATCGTTGGAGGATGCCCGGCTGGCCATGAGGGCAGCGTGCACCACGTAGCGTTGGGGGGCCGGGCCGGCGAAATAGAAAGGATAACAGGTGATGAGGTTCAAAACAGGCTGACCGGTAGGCCGCAACGGGGCGGTATTGCGGGGCGCCACAATGGATGTTCCCGAGACGCGGTAAATAAAGTCGCCGGCCGCCGTTTCGATCTCAATCCGATCGCCCTGCCGCAAGTTCTTGAGCAGGCGGAAATGAGTATCGCGGTGGCCGGCGATCACGCAATTACCATTCGATCCCGGCAAGGCCGATCCCTCCAGATGTCCAGGGCCACGGCGGAGGTCAGCCGAGTCCGTACCTTCGACAACGTAGAGAACGGCACGCAGTCGCGGAATCGAGAGGCGCGCGAAAGCTTCTCCGGCGGGAATC
>DATLVQ010000776.1:0-5689 GCA_035577325.1 Bryobacteraceae bacterium
GCAATCCAGCATCATGGTGCAGTCGGCCGTGCCCGCGCATGCCGAACTGGCCTGGATGCTGACCTGCGTGACGCCTGTCGGCTGGCTGGAACGCATGACCCAGTACAAAGCCAAGGCCGCGGCACAGCAGACCATCGGCGATGGTCTCCTCCAATATCCGGTGCTGATGGCCGCCGACATTCTGCTTTATCAGGCCGCCATCGTGCCCGTGGGCGAGGACCAGGCGCAGCATCTGGAGCTCACGCGCGACATCGCCCAGCGCTTCAATTCGCTTTACGGCGAAACGTTCGTGGTACCGCAGACCAGCCTGCCCGCAGTCGGCGCGCGCGTCATGGGGCTCGACGATCCCACGATCAAAATGAGCAAGTCCGCGCCCGGTACAGGCCATGCGGTAGGGCTGCTCGATCCGCCGGATAAAATCCGCAAAACCATCATGCGCGCCACCACTGATTCCAATCCGGCGGTAGATTTCGCGACGATCGCCCCGGTCGGCCCTGGCGTCCAGAATCTGCTGAACATCTTCCAGGCCCTTAGCGGGTGGACCGACGATCAGATACGCGCGCACTTCGCCGGCATGCGCTATGGCGACTTAAAGAAGCAGGTGGCCGAAATGGTAATCTCGCACCTCGAGCCCTTTCAGCAGCGTTATCGCGAGATTACTTCTGAACCCGGCTACGTGGCGCGCGTCCTGCGCGAAGGCGCCGAGCGCGTCGCCCCCATTGCCAACTCAACCGTGGATCTGGTGAAAAGCCGCATGGGTCTTTACACCGACCCGCACTGATCTTCCGCCGCCGTGACGCTGGCCGCATACTGGCGCTTGATCCGCGACAACCGCAATTTCCGCCGCCTGTGGCTGGCACAGATTGTCAGCGAGATCGGCGACTGGTTCTACATGCTGGCCCTCTACAGCCTGCTGTTGCAGCTCACCGGGAAGGCTCAGTCGGTGGGCCTGGCTTTGGTGCTGCAGGTCTTGCCGTCGACGCTCGTAGGCCCCACCGCCGGCGTCGTGAATGACCGCATCCGCCGACAGTATGTCATGATCGCCGCGGACCTGGCGCGCATGGTGATCGTGCTCGGCATGATGCTGGTGCGCTCCGTCGAAATGGTGTGGCTCGTATATCCGCTTCTGTTCCTCGAAACCGTGATGTGGGGATTCTTCGAGCCGGCGCGCAGCGCTGTGATTCCCAATGTTGTCGGTGAAGATCAGTTGCTCACCGCCAACACCATCTCTTCTCTCACCTGGTCGGTGAATTTTGCGGTCGGCTCAGGCCTCGGTGGATTCGTGGCCGTGCTGTTCGGGCGCGACGCTGTATTCGTGGTCAATGCGTTATCGTTTCTGTGCTCGGCATTGTTGCTCGGCCGCATGAAATTGCACGAACCGCATGCCGCCGAAGCCGCTCCGTTTCGCCTGCGCGAGCTGGTGGACTTCTCACCGGTGGTCGAAGGCGCGCGCTACATCCGGCGCGACGCGAGGCTGCTGACCACGGTCCTGCTAAAAGGCGGGGTCGGCATCATGGGCGCCAACTGGGTAATCTTTCCGATCATGGGCGAGCGCGTCTTCCCGGTTGGCACCGGCAGCCTCGGCGCGACGCGTGCGGCTGTGCTTGGCATGAGCCTGCTCATGAGCGCGCGCGGAGTTGGCGCCCTTACCGGACCTCTCGTCGCCACGAAATGGGCCGCTGGCCGCGGGTCGCGCATGCGCACGGGAATTCTCGTGGCATTTTTTGCCGGCGCCGCCGGTTATATGCTGCTCTCGGCCGCTCCAATCCTGGCGCTGGCCGGCGCGGCCGTTGCCGTGGCCCACGGTGGCGGCTCGACGGTTTGGGTTTTCTCGACGACGCTGCTCCAGCGTTACTCCGACGACAAGTTTCGCGGCCGCATCTTCGCAGCCGACCTGGGCTTCTGCATGTTTCTCATCGCCGCGAGCGGATACGCGGCCAGTGTGGCCATCGATTCGGGCACCGGCGTTCGCACCGCTGCGTTTTTCACCGGTGTGGCGATGCTCGCGCCCGTGCTGGCATGGTTCTGGGCCATGAAGTTGTGGCGTGAACCGAAGTGATGCTCATTTGAAGCTTTGTTGTTATTTACCAGACTCCGGTGCGAACTCTAGGATGCTTTTTGCTTCCACTTTCTTGAACTGCATCGGAAAGCTCGTGCCGTTATAGTAGGCGTCCCACTGATCCTTGTAATGCCCCGAAAGCACGTGCCCCGATTCGCCGATCGGCAGATTCATCAGTGAACGGTCCCAGTCCCCCAGGTCCGCATTCATGCGCATCGAAGGCCCCAGCCGCCTTGTGGTTTGCTTCACCGACGTGGACGAGCCGCTCATCCAAACTGGCCCGACGTCGAAATACTGCGCCACCAGCGGTAACCGGTGGCCGATCGGGTGCGCAATAGTTAGCTCCAGATATTTCCCGTAGACCCATTTCCTGACATCCCGGCCTTGCATGCGCCTGCCCTCATCGAGCGCATCGGCGAAACTACGCAGGAGCGCCTCATCGTAATCGCCGAACCAGCCGGCGGGACGCGTGCGCAACAAACTTTCGATCACCGCCGACGCCATCTGCGTCTCATAAACGGGCCCATTGCCCGGCCCAGCGGCTTCCGCCACCGCTTTTCGAAAATGCTGAAACACGAGCGAGGCGATCAGTGGTTCCGGGTGATCCTTGTCCATCTGGCCATTCCACGCGCGCAGCAAACCAACCGCTTCCGTGAGATCCCCACGCCCTTTGCCGCGCCGTTCGTAAGCCTGCACAACCGCCTGCGCGAGATAACCGCTGAACGCCGAGTACACATCCTTCTGCACCGCCAGCGTGTCCTCGGGACGTAAAGTCTTTCTCCCCGCGAGCATTTCGCGAATCTGCCGGCTGCGGTCGTGAGGCGCGAAGTTTCCGTTCACCGCGTACGGATAATCCGGCGGAAACGGATTTTGGTTCGCGGTGACGATCAGGCCGTCAGACGGATTGTACGATGCCGGCAATTGGTCGAACGGAATGTAGCCCTGCCATTCGAAATTGCCCGATGCGCCATCCACTGGCACGTCGCCCGCATGGTTCTTGCGTATCGGCAGCCGTCCCGCAGCGTGATAGCCGATATTGCCGTCCACGTCGCCATAGACAAAGTTTTGCCCTGGTCCAGGAAAACGCGAAATCGCCCTGGTAAATTCCTGCCAGTTGCGAGCTCGGTTTACCTCAATGAACGGAAATTGAAACAATCCCGGCTCTGCGGCCACCCACCGCAGGGCCAGCCGCTGTTTGCCTTCCGCCCGCACCGGCCCGTGCACCGTCACCCAGTTGACCAGCTCAACCGGGCGCGCGTCCTTCACGCGGATTAGCTCGCGTTCCGCCCGCGCCTGCAAAACCTGCCCGCGAAATTCATAGCGGCCGGCGCGGTCGTCAAATTTCTCGATGTAGAGATCCTGCACGTCGTAGTGGAGATTCGTAACACCCCATGCGATGCGCTCGTTGTGCCCCACGATCACGCCCGGAACGCCTGGCAGCGACACGCCGGCAACGTTCAGCCCCGGCGCCTGCAGGTGCACCAGATACCAGATTCCGGGTATCGAGAATTCCAGGTGCATGTCATTTGAGACGATCGGTTTGCCCGACGCCGTGTGAGTTCCGGCGATGGCCCAGGCGTTCGATCCCGGTTGCGCTTCTGCGCCGCCGGCCGGCAGCGCGCCGGGCGGAAGCTCGCGGCCCGTGCGCAACGGAAACAGGAAATTCACCTTTGCGCGATCGCCCCCCGCAAGCATGCTCTGCTTGAGCAGTTCGTCCGGATACGTCGTCGTCAGGTTACGGAACATGTGCAGCCCGATCAGGATGCCATCCACCACGCTCCACGGCAGGGGATCGTAACCGAGCAGCGTGAACTCGAGAGGAAATTTGCCGCGGTGTGAATCCAGATATGCGTTGACCCCGCGGGTGTACGCTGCGAACGCCGCGCGATCCTGCGCCGGGAGCGTGACGTACGCTTCCTCGGCAATGCGCCGCATCCGCAGCCGGCGCACTTCCTGATCGGACTCGAGCGCCCCCGTGCCGACGACCTCACAGAGGTCGCCGGCGCTCAGCCGCCGCAGAGCATCCATCTGCCACATTCGCTCCTGAGCTGTGAGATATCCTTGCGCGAACAGCAAGTCGTCCTCGCTCGTGGCGTTGATATGCGGTTCGCCTAGGCCGTCAAACAAGACCGTGACCTTATCAGAAACCTCCGCCGGAATCGTCCCCTTCATTTTGGGCAGCGGACGCCACGCCACCCAGTACACGCCCGCTCCCGCAGCCACAATCGAAATCGCGATAACTGTGTTGATATATTTGAGGAGGCGATTCAGGCGCACTGAGGAATTGTACTGAAAGTAGGGCGATGCGGGTGGAAGTCTTCGTAGCGGTATGAACGATTCGCATTACGGTTTTCGAATTCTTCTGCTGCTGTTGATTCTCGGAATCAATGCGTTCTTCGCGGCGGCGGAAGTTGCCCTGGTCTCCGTGCGGGAATCGCGGCTCAAACAGCTGGCCGAGGACGGGCATGCAGGTGCGCAAGCCGCGCTGAACCTTCTGGCGAACCCGGGCCGCCTGCTCTCCGTCACGCAAATCGGCGTTACCCTCGCAAGCCTTGGCCTGGGCTGGGCGGGTGAAGACACACTCTACGGCATGGTCGTTTCTGTCCTGCAGCCGGCCATCACGCCGGTGACCGAGAGGGCGTTGCGCGCGGCTAGTTTCGTGCTGGCGTTTTTTGTGATGACGTACTTTCACGTCGTTGTCGGCGAAGTGGTCCCCAAGAATCTCGCCATTGAAAGCGCGGACCGGCTGGCTGCCATCGTCGCGCCCGCGCTGCTCATTTTCTACCGGATCTCCGGGCCTTTTGTCTGGGTAATCGAAAAATCGAGCGGTGCCATTACCCGCGTACTGGGCGCCGGTGAAGGGCAGCGGGGCGGCGGACACTCGGCTGAGGAGCTGAAACTCATCGTGAGTTCCAGCCGCGGGCTCGGGCACCTTCCGGAAATGCAAGAAGACATCATTCATCGCGTGCTGGATCTCGACCAGATTTCGATACGTGAAATTATGACTCCGCGAAATGACATCGTCTCGGTACCGGTGGACGCCACGCTCGATCGGGTTCTGGCCGCCATGATCGAGCACCAGCACTCGCGTCTCCCGGTGTACGACGGGCAGCCCGAGCTGATCGTGGGCATTCTCTACTACAAGGACCTGCTGCCCGTCTGGGAGGAGCGCCGCGCTGCCATCCGTGCCAGCCGGCCGCCTCGCGTTTTCCGTCTGCGCCGGCTGATGCGCAAACATCTGGTAGTCCCCGAAACCAAGCCGGTAGCCCAGATGCTTGCCGAATTTCAGCAAGGCCGTTCGCACATGGCCATGGTGGTCGATGAATTCGGCACCATCGCCGGCCTCGTTACTGTTGAGGACGTGCTGGAGCAAGTCGTCGGCGCGATCGCCGACGAGTACGACGTCAAGAGCGAGCAGATGCCGTTGCTTGATGGGGACGAGCTCGAACTTGAAGGTGCCACCAAGATCCGCGACGTAGAGACCCAATACGGCATCGCGTTGCCCGGTAATGGCGGTTTCGAGACGCTGGCCGGATTCCTGTTGATGGGATTCGGTAAAATTCCGGCTGCTGGAGAGACCCTGGAATACGATGGCCGGCGCTTCACTGTGGTCGAGATGGATCGTAATCG
>DATLVQ010000777.1:0-3228 GCA_035577325.1 Bryobacteraceae bacterium
CGAGAACCTCGCGCGCGGTGCGCTCCCAACTGAAGCGGGCGGCCTGCTCTTTGCCCCTCGAGATCAGGCGCTCCCGCAACGCATGATCCACCA
This sequence comes from Bryobacteraceae bacterium, assembly GCA_035577325.1. Classification (GTDB taxonomy): domain Bacteria; phylum Acidobacteriota; class Terriglobia; order Bryobacterales; family Bryobacteraceae; genus QHXW01. The sequence goes on from DATLVQ010000777.1 coordinate 94, forward strand.
GCACGTCGCGAATCCCGCGCGCGATATCGAAGACATTATCCGGATTGACCAGCATGGCGGCATCGCCCACCGCTTCCGGCAGCGAGCTGACATTCGATGTCACCACCGGTGTTCCCGAAGCCATGGCCTCAAGCGGCGGTAACCCGAAACCCTCGTATAGTGACGGAAACACGAAGGCGGCCGCGCACTCGTAAAAAATACGCAGCGTATCAAATGGGACGAAGCCCAGAAAGCGGGCACGGTTCTCCACGCGGCTGTGAATCACGGCTCGCCGGACGGCCGGGTTGCGGGCAATCTGATCGCCGATGATAATCAGCCGCAGGTCAGCATAAAGCGGATGGCTGGCGAGCTCGTTGCGCACGACGGCGAAGGCTTCAACCAGACGCGGAATATTTTTCTGCGGGCGAATATTTCCGGCGTAGAGCAGAAACGGGTACTGGATCTGATATCGCTCCATAATGCGGCGCCGCTCGCGTTCCTCAGTCTCGGGACCGGCGGCGCGGGCGTCGGCGGCGCGCCCACGCCGGAAAAACTCAGGCGCCGGCGCGCTGTAAACCAGGCGGACGCGTTCGGCCGGAATGCCCAGCGTCTGCACCACGTCGCGGCGCGTGGCGGCGGAAACCGCCATCACCTTGGCAGCCTTTAGAAGTCCGCGCCGGAAGCGATAGCGCCGGAAATTAATTCGGACGCCCACCTCCTCGCTGAAAAGCAGGCTGGCCATATCATGAATGGTCACCACGTATGGCCGGGGCATAAAAAACGGGATGCGATTGAGGGGGATGTGGTGTACGTCCGCGGAGAAGCGGCGCAAGAAGAGCGGAAAGACGATATTGCCGGCGCCGCGGTCGTCCTCCGAGTTAATTGTTGCGATTGCGAACTGCGGCGGAAGGCCGGCGAGCAGGGGCGCGTCGGCTGCCGATGCTACCAGCACGTACTTATTCCTTTGATCGACTTTTGCAAGCGCCTGGATGAGGTTGCGGATGTAGGTGCCAATACCGAAATCACGAATGCGGCGCGCGTCAATGGCGATCTTGAGCATACGCTCCGCAGGCCAAACAGCCTACCTGACCGCTGGAGCCTGTTCCAGTTTCCAACTATACAGGGGAAATCGATTGGTGAGCTTCTGTACTTTGCTGCGCACATCGGCGATGGATTCTTCCGACGTAAAGTTGCCCAACACTTGAGCGATCAGCGCAGCCGTCTCGCGCATCTCGGGCTCGCGGAAGCCGCGCGTGGTGACGGCGGGACTGCCCAGGCGAATGCCGCTGGGATTGAGCGGCGGATTCACATCGAACGGAATCGTGTTCTTGTTGACGGTGATGCGGGCGCGATCGAGCGCGGCTTCGGCTTCTTTGCCACGAACGCCTTTCGAAAAAACATCGACCAGCATGACGTGCGTATCGGTACCGCCGGAAACGACGCGATAGCCCTCGTCGATCATGCCTTGTGCCAGGGTGCGCGCGTTGGCCACCACCTGCTTCTGATAAGTGATGAATTCCGGCCGCATGGCTTCGAGGAAACACACCGCCTTGGCGGCGATCACATACTCGAGCGGTCCGCCTTGCACGCCGGGGAAAACGGTTTTGTCGATGGCCGCGCCGTACTGCGCCTTGGCGAGGATCATGCCGGCCCGCGGGCCACGCAGCGTCTTGTGGGTAGTGGAGGTAACGATATCGGCCCACTGGCACGGGTTGGGATGCAGGCCCGCGGCGACGAGCCCGGAAAAGTGCGCCATGTCGACAAGCAGCAGGGCGCCAACGGAATCGGCAATCTGGCGGAAGCGCGGGAAATCCAGAGTACGCGGATACGCGCTGCCGCCGGAGATGATCAGCTTGGGTTTATGTTCTTCCGCCAGACGCGCCAGTTCGTCGTAATCGATACGTTCGTCTTCCTTGCGCACGCCGTAAGGAACGACTTTGTACGTCTTGCCGGAAAAATTCAGATGATGGCCGTGTGTGAGATGGCCGCCGTGCGACAGGTTGAGACCGAGGATGGTATCGCCGGGCTGCAGCACAGCTGCATATGCCGCCTGATTTGCTTGCGATCCGGAATGCGGCTGCACGTTGACGTACTCAGCGCCGAACAATTTCTTGGCCCGGTCGCGCGCCAGATTCTCGACGATATCGACGAACTCACAGCCGCCGTAATACCGCTTGCCGGGATAGCCCTCGGCGTACTTGTTGGTCAACACGCTGCCGGTGGCTTCGAGCACGGCTTCGGAGGTGAAATTTTCGCTCGCAATTAATTCCAGCTGCGAGCCCTGCCGCTCCGTCTCTTGACGGATGGCCTCGTAAATTTCGGGGTCCGCTTCGGCCAGAGGACGCGACATCGGATTTTGCATAAGAAACACGATTGTAACATCGGGGCGCGAGGGTCCGGATGGCGAATGGAACGCAGAGTTGCCGGGCGAAGGCGGGTGAAGCGCGATAGAATGCGCGAGGGCAGCGAGAGAATCAGATTGCCCAAACGGAGGAAGCGGAGTGAATCTCAAATCGGGAAGTTGCATGGTGGTGCTGGCGCTTGTGAATCTGGCGAACGGTCTGAATGGCTTGCGCGCGCAGACACCGGTGAAGGTATTGGAGCCCATTCCCGCGGAAGACGCACGCAATAGCGTCGTGCCCAACACCGACACGCATTTCACGATGCCGGTTTACCATTCGCTGGCCGAGTGGGAGTCCCGCAAAGCGCATCTGCGAAAACAGATTTTGGCCGCGGCCGGTCTTCTGCCGATGCCGGCGAAGACGCCGCTGCATCCGGTGATCTTCGGGCGCATCGAGCGCGAAGGCTATAGCATCGAGAAGGTGTATCTGGAATCGCTTCCCGGATATTACGTTTGCGGCAATTTGTATCGTCCGCGGGGCGTGAACGGCAAGCATCCGGGGGTGCTGCTCACGCAAGGCCACTGGACCTACGGGCGGCTGGAGAATTCGCCGAACGCGTCCGCACCCACGCTGGGCGCCAGCATGGCTCTGCAGGGTTACGTCGCGTTTTCCTACGACATGACGGGGTACAACGACATGGTCCAGACCCCGCATGAATTCGGATCGCCGCGCGAACAACTATGGTCGTTCGGGCCATTAGGGCTGCAGTTGTGGAATTCGATTCGCGCGCTGGATTTCCTGGAATCGCTGGCGG
>DATLVQ010000778.1:0-6781 GCA_035577325.1 Bryobacteraceae bacterium
GGCGCCGACTTCCTCTACAGCGCGATCCTGGTGGAGGAGATGGCGCGCGCCGGCGCCACCGGCCCGACCTTCTACCTGCACTCGGACATCGTCGCACCGTACATCGTCGACTTCGGCACGGAAGAACAGAAGAAGAAGTGGCTGCCAAAGCTGCAATCTGGCGAAGCGATCGGGTGCTTTGGCCTGACCGAGCCGGGATTCGGCTCGAACCCGGCGGGCATGAAGACGACGGCGCGGCGCGATGGCGACGGCTGGGTGCTGAACGGGGAGAAAACGTGGATCACCAACGGCACGCCGGCGAACGTGGCCATTGTGTGGGCGCGGTCCGCCGACGATAACGGCGCGGTTCGCGGATTTCTGGTGGAGAAGGGAACGCCGGGCTACACGGCATCGGACATTCACGGGAAGTGGTCGATGCGCGCGTCGGTGACGTCAAGCCTGTCGCTGGCCGATTGCCGGGTTCCGGCGACCAGTGTGCTGCCGGCGGCGAAGGGGTTGAAAGCGCCGCTTTCGTGCCTCTCGCAGGCGCGCTACGGAATTGGCTGGGGAGTCGTCGGCGCGGCGATGGACTGCTACGAAACGGCGCGGCAGTATTCCATCGTGCGCAAGCAGTTTGACGACCGGCCCATCGCGTCGCACCAGCTGGTGCAGGAAAAGCTGGCGTGGATGATTACCGAGATCACGAAAGCGCAACTGCTGGCGCTGCACACGGGGCGGCTGAAGGACCAGGGCAAACTCGAGCCCGCGCACGTTTCGATGTTGAAGCGGAACAACGTGGCCATCGCGCTCGATACGGCGCGCATAAGCCGCGACCTGCTGGGAGCGAACGGGATTACGGACGAGTATCCTATCATGAGGCATCTGTGCAATCTCGAAACAGTCAAGACTTATGAAGGAACCGACCATATCCACGCCCTCGTTATCGGCGAGCGCGTCACGGGCATCGCAGCTTACAAGTAGCGGCGCGGCGGTGGCTTTCGAGGCGGCGGAACCGGGGACGCCTCTGGCGTTGTACGCGGTCACAATCTTCCTGAGCGCATTCCTGCTGTTCGAAGTGGAGCCGATCATCGCCAAGATCGTGCTGCCGTGGTTTGGCGGATCGGCGGCGGTGTGGACCACGTGCCTGCTGTTCTTCCAGGCCGTGCTGCTGCTGGGATATCTGTACGCCCACGTGGCGGTGCGACGGCTCGAGCCACGCACGCAGGTGCTGTTGCACATAGCGCTGCTGGCCGTGAGCGTTCTGGCGCTGCCCGTGATTCCCAGCCCCGGCTGGAAACCGATGGGGAGCGAAGACCCATCGTGGCGCATCCTGGGGCTACTGGCGGTTACACTCGGACTGCCATACATGCTGATTTCGGCGACAAGTCCGATGGTGCAGGCGTGGTACGCGCGCACGCATGAGCGGGCGGTTCCATACCGGTTGTTCGCGCTTTCGAATGCCGGCTCGATGCTGGCGCTGCTGAGTTATCCGGTGCTGGCGGAGCCAATGTTTTCGACCCGGCGGCAGGCGTGGGGATGGTCGGCGGCTTATCTGGGATTTGTGGTGTTGTGCGGATCTGTAGCGTGGATGTCAAGGAGTGGCGCAGCGCATATCGAAGAGGCGGATTCGCTCAAAGACGAACAGCGGCCGGGATGGAAGCTGCAGTGGACGTGGCTGTCGCTGTCGGCCTGCGGTTCGACGCTGCTGCTGGCGGTGACCAACCACCTCACGCAGAATGTCGCGTCCATTCCGTTTCTGTGGATTTTGCCGCTGACGATCTACCTGCTCAGTTTCATCCTGTGCTTCGAAGGGCGCGGCTGGTATCACCGCAGCACATTTCTGAAACTGGCGCCGATTCTGATTTACGGGATGGCTTCCGCGCTCAGCGAAGACGTACAAAAGCTCGTGATCATGATTCCGCTGTTCTCCACCGGGCTGTTGGTATGCACGATGGTCTGCCATGGAGAACTGGCGCGGCTGAAACCATCGCATCGCCATCTGACGGCTTTCTACCTGATGATTTCGGCGGGCGGCGCCGTAGGTGGAATTCTGGTGGGCCTGATCGCGCCGCATTACTTCAGTGGATTTTTCGAACTGCCGATCGGCCTGGCGTGGTGCGCGGCGATGATCGTCCTGGCGCTGCGGCCGGAGAGCTCGGGGATCGGCAACCGGTGGCTGGCGCGCGCAGTATGGATCGGCTCGATGGCGGCAACGCTCGCGCTCATTGGATATCTGGGTTATGAGATCCGCGATTTCCGCCAGGGGTCGCGGCTGCTGGTACGCAATTTCTACGGCGCGCTGCGGGTTCACGATGAAGGTGATGGCGTTGAGGAAGCGCATATGCGCAAGCTGACGCACGGCACAATCAACCATGGCGAGGAATTCATGGACGCCGAGCGTCACATGCAGCCGACGACTTATTACGGCTACAATACCGGGATCGGCTACACGCTGCAGGAAGCGCAGCGGCGCTTGGGGCTGCGCGTGGGCGTGATCGGGCTCGGCACCGGGACACTGGCCGCCTACGGCAGGCCCGGCGATACCTTCCGGTTTTACGACATCAATCCGCTGGTGATTGATATTGCGCGCACGCAGTTCCGCTTCGTGCCGGAGTCGAAAGCCAAGGTGGATATCGTTCTGGGCGATGCGCGGCTGTCGCTCGAGCGCGAGAGGCCCCAGAACTATGACGTGCTGGCGGTGGACGCCTTCTCGAGTGATGCGATTCCGGTGCACTTGCTGACGCGCGAGGCATTCGAGCTCTACTTCCGGCACTTGCAGCCCGGCGGCGTGCTGGCGGTGCATGTTTCGAACCGGCATCTCAATCTAGCGCCGGTGGTGGCGATGGCCGCGGAGTCCCTGGGCAAACGCGCGGCTGTGATCGATAACGACGATGACGACGACAACGCCGTGTTCACCGCCACCTGGGTGCTGGTTTCCGCGCGCCAGGGCTTTTTCGATTACCCGCTCATCCGCGCCGCGGCCACCACGGCGAAGCGCATGCCCAGGCTGCGCATGTGGACCGACGATTACAGCAATCTGTTTCAGATTTTGAAGTGACCAGTCCCGGGAACAGAGCCAGCCGTGCCTTTTGCGGTTCACGCCGCAGTCTTTTCGACGGCGGAAAGCCTTTCGACTTCGGCGTTGAACTCGCAGCCTAGGATGGTAATGGCGGCCATCAGGTACATCCAGACGAGCAGCGCGATGCTGACGCCGATACTGCCGTACATTACGTTGTAGTGTGCGATGTGGCGTGCGTATGACGCGAAGCCCTTAGTGGCCAGCAGCCACAGAACCGTGGCCAGCACGGCGCCGCGCCAGACGCCGCTCCAGGTCTGCCGCCGGAATGGGCCATAGTAATAAAGGATGGACGTGAGCGCGACGGTGGCGCTGAATGCAACGAGGTACCGCCCCACTACGACCAATATTTGCCACACGCCCGCCAGCGGGTTCAGCAGCGGATCGAGCCGTGAAAGGCCGAACAGCGCGCGCTCCACCTGCGAGCCGAACAACACCAGCGTCGAAGCTCCCACCATGGGAACGGCGGCCAGAAACACCAGGCCGATGGCTACGCCGGTCTCATGAAAAAACGAGCGGCTGCGAGGGATCCGGTAGGCCGCATTAAATCCTTGCAGCAGGCTCTTGATGACACTGGCCGCGGCCCAGAGCGCCAGCAGTAAGGCCACGATAAGCAGGGTGATGGATTTTTGACCGCGCGCGCGGAATTGCGTCAGCACGATCTGCTGGGTATCGGGCGGCAGCACGGTCTGCAGCGCGCGCGAAAGTGTGGCGGAGACAAAATCGGCGCGCGTCATCACCAGGATAGTAGCGGCCGAGGTCAGGACCGGGAAAAACGAGAGCAGCGCGGAGTATGCGGCGCCTTTGGAGATCCAGAAGCAGCCGTCGTCAATCGCGGCCAGAAGCGTGCGCCGGAGCAGATAGGGCAGAGCGCGCCAGGTGGACACATGGGTAGTATAGCGATCCGTAAAAAGCTGACGCGCGAGGTCGCGGTAATTTAGAATAAAAGTTACACTGCCTTCCCCGCCGAACCGCCCTTCTTGGGGCGGAGTGTTAAATATGGCCGATACGCCCTTCGTACACCTGCATTGCCACACGGATTATTCGCTGCTGGACGGAGCGTGCGAGATCTCACAGTTGATGGATACCGTCGCCGAACAGAAGATGCCGGCGGTGGCCATGACGGATCATGGAAATCTTTTCGGCGCGGTGCAGTTTTACAACACCGCCAAAGCCAAGGGCATTCATCCGGTGATCGGATGCGAGGTGTACGTTTCGCAGCAGGGCCACAAAACGCGGACGGAGAGCGACCGGTACAACCACCTGGTGCTGCTGTGCGAAAACCAGGAGGGCTACCGCAACCTCATCGATCTGGTTTCGACCGCATATCTCGAAGGCTTTTATTACAAGCCGCGCATCGATAAAGACCTGCTGGCGACGCGCTCGAAAGGGCTGATCGCGCTCTCGGCCTGCCTGCGCGGCGACATCAACGAGACCATCATGGCCGAGCGCTACGACGAGGCGCGCCGGCTGGCGTACACGTATCAGGATATCTTCGGGCGGGGAAATTTCTTTCTCGAGATTCAGGATCACGGGCTGGAGCAGGATAAACGCGTCACGCCGCAGGTGAACCGGCTCTCGTCGGAGACCGGCATCCCGCTGGTGGCCACCAACGACGCGCATTATCTGCATCGCGAAGACGCGCGCGCGCACGAAATCCTGATGTGCATACAGACGGGCAAGACGATGTCCGATCCGGCGCGCATGCACTGGGAGCATCCGGATTTCTATCTGAAATCGCGTGCCGAGATGATGCAGTTGTTTGGCGAGCTGGAAGAGGCGGTCGACCGGCCATGGGAGATCGCGCAGCGTTGCCAGGTGAAGCTGGAAAAGATCAAGGAACCGTTCCCGCGGTTCGACGTGCCGGCCGAGCATTCGACCGATACTTATTTCGAATATGTAGCGCGCCAGGGCTTCGAGAAGCGCCGCCCGCGCCTGGAGGCATTGCGGACGCAGGGGCGGCTCAAGCACGATCTGGCGGAATACACGGAGCGCCTGGACCGCGAGATCCGCATGATCCAGCAGATGAAGTTCTCAGGCTACTTTCTCATCGTCTGGGACTTCATCCGCTTCGCCAAAACGCGCTCGATTCCGGTGGGCCCGGGGCGCGGTTCGGCGGCGGGCAGCCTGGTGAGCTACGCCATGCAGATCACCGACATCGATCCGCTCGAGTACGGGCTGCTGTTCGAGCGCTTCCTGAATCCGGAGCGCATCAGCATGCCGGATATCGATATCGATTTCTGCATGAACCGTCGCGGCGAGGTGATTCAGTACGTTACCGAGAAGTACGGGCGCGAGCAAGTGGCGCAGATCATCACCTTCAACACGCTGGGCGCGCGCGCGGCCATCAAGGATGTGGGCCGGGTGCTGGACATGAGCTTTGCCGATGTGGACCGCATCACCAAGCTCGTGCCGAACGTTCTGAATATCTCGCTCGAGAACGCTATCAAGACCGAGCCGGGATTCGAAGAACTGGCCAGGAAAGATCAGCGCGTTGAGGACATTCTGAAAGTCGCGCGGCGGCTGGAAGGCATGGCGCGCAACTGCTCGGTGCATGCGGCGGGCGTAGTGATCTCGCCCGAGCCGCTGAAGAACCTGGTCCCACTCTACAAGACCAACCGCGACGAAATTGTCACGCAGTACGACATGAACGGTCTGGAAAAACTATCGCTGCTCAAGATGGATTTTCTGGGTCTGACGACGCTGACGCTGATCGATGACGCACTCAAGCTCATCGAACGACGGCATGGCGTCAAGCTGGTGATTGAGGATCTACCGCTCGACGATCCCAAGGCATACGAGATTTTTTCGAAAGGCTTCACCAGCGGCGTGTTCCAGTTCGAATCGCCGGGCATGCGCGACGTGCTGATGCGCTATCAGCCCACGCGCATTGAGGACCTGACCGCGCTCAACGCCCTCTACCGACCGGGCCCCATGAAGGGCGGCATGCTCGACGATTTCATTGAGCGCAAGCACGGACGCAAGGCGGTCGCCTACGATCTGCCCGAGCTCCGGCCTATCCTCGAAGAAACCTACGGCGTGATTCTGTACCAGGAGCAGGTGATGCAGATCGCCAGCCGGCTGGCCGGATATTCGCTGGGCGAAGCCGACATTCTGCGGCGCGCCATGGGCAAGAAAAAGGCGGAGGAGATGGCGGCGCAGCGCGAGCGGTTTATCCAGGGCGCGCTCGAACGGAATTTCCCGCAGCGCAAGATCGAAAAGATTTTCGATCTGATGGAGCAATTCGCCGGCTACGGCTTCAACAAGTCGCACTCCGCCGCATATGCGTTTCTGGCGTTCGTGACGGCGTATCTGAAAGCCCACTATCCGGTGGACTTCATGGCGGCGCTGCTGACTTCGGAAACCGGCAACCCGGCCAAGATCGCTAAATACATCAACGAGTGCCGCGACATGAACATCACGGTGCTTCCGCCGGATGTAAATTCGAGCGACTGGAGCTTTACGCCGGTGGCGGGTCTGCTCGGCGACGCCATACGTTTCGGTTTGGGCGCGGTCAAGAACCTGGGGCCGGCGGCGGTGGAAGGGATCCGCGCAGCGCGCGAACCGCTGGGCCGGTTCCGCTCGATCTACGAGTTCTGCGACACCGTGGATCTGGCGTCCATCAACCGGCGCATGATCGAGAGCCTGATCCGAGCGGGCGCTATGGATTCGCTCGAAGGCAATCGCGCGCAGCTGATGGCGGTGGTGGAAGGGGCGATGGAAGCC
>DATLVQ010000779.1:0-3988 GCA_035577325.1 Bryobacteraceae bacterium
CCGGCCAGGATCGATTCACCGGCTGCTGCGCCGCTTAGATCCGGAAGCGGCCCTCCGCATTCATGTCAACGATACCCCCAAACTGACGCGCGCGCTCGAAGTATGCCTGCTTACCCGACGGCCGGTAACGGAGATGTACCAGGAAGGGCGCGACGAGCTGCGTGGGTACGAAACGCTGAAAATCGGCCTCTTCCCGCCCCGGGAGCAACTCTACACCCGGCTCGACCAGCGCGCGGAACAAATGTTTCAGACCGGCTTGATCGAGGAGGTACGTGGCATTTTAGCGCGCGGTTTTTCCGCTTCGGCGAAGCCGTTCGAATCGCACGGATACCGCCAGGCCATGCAGCTCCTGAACGGAGAGCTGGATCTCGCGCAAGCTGTTTTTTACACGCAGCGCAATACGCGCCGCTACGCCAAGCGCCAGATGACCTGGTTCCGCCAGGAGCCCGGGATCGAATGGTTCACTGGTTTTGGCGACGCGCCGCAAATCCAGCAGAGCATCATCGATCGCGTGCGCTTGTTTCTCAACCTCAGTTAACATCGCGTCCCACAACTGGACACTGCGCGATTCCGGACTCCGCAAAGCACATCCAACTTACTGTTAAATCACCGTACTGAACGGCACGTTTCCGCGTCTCGTCCGTATCATGAAACAAGAAACTCGCAATCGGTTCTCGGGGATCAGTTGGCAACTGCGGCTCATACGCGATACGTGTGCCTGCGCTATGTGCGGCTTGCCGGGAACCGGTAGCAGACAAAAAAGGAGACGTTGCGTCGATGATCAAAAGCATGTTGGTTCTCTTTACCGTGTTGGGCCTGGCAGCCATGGCCAGCGCGAAGTCATACTCCATTACGCTGTACGAACCCTCGGTGATCGGCGGAGCGGAACTGAAGCCAGGCGACTACACGCTGGAGCTGAAGGACGAAAAAGTCGTCATCAAGAAGGGCAAGCAAATGGGCGAGGCCGCCGTGAAAGTGGAAACCGCCGATAGCAAATATTCCTCGACCACGGTGCGCTATCGCAACGGCGACGGCAAGTACCACATACAGGAAATCCACATCGGCGGAACCAACATGAAGCTGGTCGTCAACTAGCGTCGGTCGCGAAGAATTCGTTAGCTTGATGCAACCGCTCCCGCTGGTCACGGCTCGGTAGCGGATGAGCTCCGCTGCGCGCGGCCGGAGGAAGCGGTACTAACGTTCACGGTGCGACAGGCAATCTAGCCGCCGCCCAAGTCATTCCGAAACCATAACCAACCCGGCGGGCGGAGCTTCCGGCCGCCCTACATGGCGTTCCTGGCCCGTCGCTCGAGCCAGCAGGAGTCGGGTGAGCGGCGCTAACAGCAACACGATGGCCAGAAGAACCCGGATAGGGATATTCTCCCAAAGCGGACATGGATGCAGCTTGATTGGCAAGTGAGCATTTCAGGCAATGGCGAGGCTGCCGCTATGCCGCTCGCGATTCCTCTTTACCCGGGAGCCTGCTGCTAAACTGAAATCACATGCAGCGGCTTCCGTTTTTCGTCCTGGGCCTGCTCCTTTGTGGAAACACAGCGGCCCGGGCGGACACCGTTCTCGTGCTTCCGTTTTTCAATCAGTCCACGTCACAAAACATCGACTGGATCGGCGAAGGCATCGCCGAGACCATTCGCGAGTCGCTGGCTTCGCAAGGCGTGTTGGTACTTTCCCGCGAGGACCGCCTGGAAGCATACCGGCGGCTGTCGATCCGCCCGAACGCGGTTCTGACGCACGCCTCCATCATCAAGCTGGGCGAGGCTCTTGATGCCTCCCAGGTAATCTACGGCCACTACGAGATTGCCGCGCCCCAACCGCGCGACGCGTCTTCGCCCGCTGCCGCATCCCAACCCGAAGTGTCGGTCCACGATTCTTTGCATATGGGCGCGCGAATTCTGGACCTCAAACGCACCCGCCAGAGTCCCGAGTTCGAGGAAATTGGGGCGCTCGAGGACCTGGCATCGACCGAAACGCACTTGGCCTGGCGCTGCTTGAATTCTCTCAATCCTAAGACCGCTCCTTCCGAGCAGGACTTTCGCCGCGATCGCCCGCCCGTGCGGCTGGACGCGCTTGAGAACTACATCCGAGGTCTGCTCGCCACCTCGCCCGAACAGAAACACCGGCTTTTCACACAAGCCGTTCGCCTGGACACCCGTTTTTCCGAGCCGTCTTTCCAGCTGGCAAGAATGGCGTGGGAGAAAAAAGACTACAGTCTGGCATCCGGATGGCTGGAAAAAGTCAATCGCACCGATTCCCACTTCTTCGAGGCCCGGTTTCTACTCGGTTTGTGCCAATACTACACTGCCGATTTCGCCGGCGCCGAAAAGAATCTCGAGATTGTGGCTGCGGCAGTCCCGTTGAATGAAGTATGGAACGACCTCGGTGCCGCGCAATTGCGGCTGCGGTTGCCGTCGGCTCTCGACAATTTTAGCCGCGCTCTCGAAGGCGATTCCACGGATCCCGACTATCACTTCAATTTGGGCTACGCGCTCTGGCAGCGCGGCGAATTCGCCAAGGCAGCCGAGACCTTTCGCGCTTTGCTCGACCGCAATCCGGACGATGCCGAAGCTGTCCTCTTCCTTGGCAGATGTCTTAAGAGAGATGGCCCCCGTGCCGGAGATCCGCGTAGTGAAGGCCGCGAGCGGATGAAACTCAACTTTGAAGAAACTGCTTATCGCCAGTTGAAGGCCGAGCTCGAGTCCAAGCACTGAGCGCGGACTCCCGCCACGGTGGTAGCGGGGCGTAACCCATCCCTAAACAAAATAGTAGCTTCCGCCGATATAGAGCCAGACGGTTGTCCGCAGCCGCCCGACGGGAGTCCCTTGAAAGCCCTGATTGCCGAGGACAACCCTGGTTTCCGCCAGGTTTTGGAGCGCATGCTCACGAAGTGGGGCTATGAGGTAGTCGCCGCCGACACCGGGCTCAAAGCCTGGGAGATCCTACAAGCCACTGATCCTCCAAGGCTTGCGATCCTGGACTGGATGATGCCGGGACTCGACGGGCTGGAAGTCTGCCGGCGTGTGCGCGAATTGGCCCGCGAACCCTACATTTACATTCTTCTGTTAACCGCCAGAGATACCGCGGAAGAACTGGTAGAAGGCATGGAGGCTGGCGCCGACGACTATCTGCGAAAACCCGTGAATAGCCACGAGTTGCGCGTCCGCCTGCGCGCCGGGCGGCGGATTCTCGACCTGCAGGAAGAACTGGTGCGTGCACGGGACACTTTGCGCCTCCAGGCGACGCGCGATCCCCTCACCGAGCTTTGGAATCGCGGCGCCATGTTCGAAATACTGGCGCGGGAGTTGAAGCGCGCCCGCCGTGAATCGGGCACGGTTTCCATCGTCATGGCGGACCTCGATCATTTCAAGGCGGTTAACGACCGGATGGGCCACGCCGTCGGCGATGCGGTGCTGCGAGAAGCTGCGCGACGAATGGGCCTCTGTGTCCGCCCTTACGACTCGCCTTGCCGTTACGGCGGCGAGGAATTTCTCATTGTCCTGCCCGGATGCGACCTGGAGAACGCCACGATGCGCGCTGAAGAGATCCGATTCGCTCTGGCCGCAATGCCTTTTCAGATTCCCGAAGGAGTGCTGAGCGTGACTTGCAGTCTCGGGGTTACAGCCTCATCGGGAGACGCCGACTTCGATGAATCGGCCTTACTCCACGAAGCGGATGAAGCCTTGTACGCCGCCAAACACAACGGCCGCAACCGCGTCGAGGTTTTCGCCCGGCAGCCGGTTCTGGCCCACTAACACGGCCTTTCGCGAATTGCTCATGCTAGCCTAATGAGCGTGTCTGCCTCATCATCACGCTTGCCGGGCGTGCATCCGTTATAATGTCCCGCTTCTTCCTCTTGTTGGCCGCTGCTTTATCTACTTTTGGTTGCGGATACATCGGCGAGCCGCTGCCGCCAGCGCGCCACGTTCCGCAGCGTGTCGCGGACCTGTCCGCTTCCCAGCAGGGCGCGCAGATC
>DATLVQ010000780.1:0-6685 GCA_035577325.1 Bryobacteraceae bacterium
CGATGGCCGGCTGTAAGGCCGTTCGTTGTTTCTCGGGGAACCTCAGCCTGAGAACGCCGTTAGCGCCGTCCACCACTCCCACGCGACGAATCAGTTCCAGGGCGTCGGCTACTGTCACAATTTCACCTCCGCCATGCCGTCTTCAGGCTTCCGAAGATGGCCAACTTCCTCGAAGGTGGTCAACATTCTTTCTTGGGCATCTTCGGCGGATTTGGCCACCTTCGGTGGAAGAGACCAGAACCACCCACTGTCCATCGCCTGCTTCACCTTCTCCACACCCAGCACCTTTGATGCGCGTTCAAGCGTCTTTTTTGCGATGCCCTCCGATTCCGCCAGGTCGAACAACTCCCCAGCCGCCATTGGTCCATCTGCCAGGGTTTGCCGCAACCAGTCCTTGGCCTCATCCAAAGCAGAGGTTTGCGCTGGCATCTCTGCCTGCATCGCCTCATCCGCCGTGATAGAGACCGGCTCCGACTCCCACTCCACCAGCGACGTAGCCACCGGCCCGGCTGCACTTGTGACCGTAGCGCCCTGTATGGTGAATGCTAGGCCGGTAGCATCCGGACCGAGATTATTTTTGAGCGGCAGGAAGAACCGCCTTGTCTTGTCCTGCTGGTCAGGCGTCACGAGGTAACCCGCGCGCGCCGCCGCAATAAACGCCAATGAGCCAGTAACACGCATAAGCGCTTGCGTGCCCGCCGCCTTTGTCAGATGGGAAACGCCGATGATTGCACTGTTATGGCGCGCGGCCAACTCGCTCAAAGGCACAAGAAGGCCCCGAATTTCGGCGTTCTTGTGGGAATCGGCACCTCCCAGGTACGCCGAAATCGGGTCGATAACAACGGCCGCCACGTCACTCAACTCCGTCAACTTCGAGTCGAGCGCCCGAACGTCATCTTGTAGACTGAAGGCCCGATTCGTGCGGTTTCCATCAACCGTGTACCCAACGATTACACCGTCTACAAAGTGAATCCGCCGCAGATCCGCCCCGGCCGCCTCTAGCCGTGGCCGCAGAGTGTCGGCCGGGTCGTCTTCAGCACTCAGGAAGAGCACAGTGCCGGGTTCGCATCGTTCGCCATCCACTGGCCAGCGTCCACCCTTGGTCACCACTGCGGCAATACTGGCCGTTATCTGGCTCTTTCCGAGTCCTGGATTGCCTGCAATGATTGTCAGCTTGCCGCGAGCGATGCGCCCCGGCCACAGCCAGTGGACAGGCTTGGCCGCGATGTCTGAAAGCCGTCTCGTGGTGAGCGAGCCTGCATCCGCCACGGCGCCCGGTGCTGGAGCCTGATCCGGTTTCGTCTGTCGCTCCAGCCGCCTGCCGGATTCTTTGTCCGTGCGCAGCACCGGGTCTGCATAGCGCGCAGCATGCTCGCGCAACATGGCGAGCACATCATCCTCGGCGGAGATTTCAGGCAGCATTTATCACCTCCGCGAGCAAGTAGCGCGAGAGGGCAGTCTGTAGGCGGCGCTGCCGGATGCGCCCGGCGTGCACCAGCGCCACCGCCAGCCTAGGGCTATATTCCAGCCAGGCGCGGTACTCCGCCTCCGGCGCCACCCGCAGGGCGGCAATTAACTCCGTGTACGTTGCCCGCTCCAGGTCCACTGGCGACAGACCCTCCAGCGTCTCCTCTGCCATCAGCCGCGCCGCGTCCGCAAAGTACAGCGCATCGCGCCGGTTGCGTTCCGCCTCTGCCCACTGCCGTGCGACCATGCGGTCGGACGACCGGTGATCGAGCGTCACTCCTGTCAGGTCGGCCAGCCACCGTAGCGCATCCTGGCGCGTGCTTCCTTGCACGTGCGCCACTAGGTCGAGCACGCCGCCACCGATCCCGTCACGGTGGTCGTACCAGTAGCCTCGCCGGTTATCCAGGGATACAGACCAGCCATCACCATTGCGCCACCATGCGCGGCCACGGCCATTACGTAACACGCCGCCCCCGAGTGCGCGCCAAACGTCGGCGAGATGCGTAGCTGAGACTACATTCAGGGCCGTCATCGCATCGCCTCTGCCTCGTTCCCACCCCCTGTGGGCCTCGATTCCAGCCAGGCGCTCACATCAGATGCTGAGTATCGAACTGCTCGCCCGAATTTCCGGAAAGGTGGTCCAATGTCCCGCCAGCGCCATTTACGCAAGCAAGCGAGACTGACGTTGAGCTGTTTTGATACTTCTTTCTCGTTCAAGAATGTGTGGGAACCCTCGATCTGCATAGCCACACACTACTGCGTGTGTTCCTGAATGAAAATTGCAAATTCGCGAACTATTCTGAGGGTTTGCTTTGCAACTTTTTCGACGGTCTGCCGCGTGGCCTGAGCGGGAGATCAATCAGGTCGGCAGCCTCTCGGATGTCCCTGTAGATGACGCTGGTGTCTTTGGCAAAGTCCGGCAGCGCCGCGATTCTATCTCTACTCATTCGACCACACAGGTAGAGCGCCAGCATGTCGAAGCGCTCCGGCTTGGTGACATCCGGAGTTCGCGGTAGGGCGCTGGCCCGATTACGGATTTCAGACATGTAGGATTCCAGGTGCTGGTCGAATTCTACGCGGATTCGCTGTTGATACTCGCCTTCGTCTTCTCCCTGCCAGTTTTGGTATTCGAAGTGCCGGCGCTCGCGTTTGTCAAAATACCAATAAGCACCAATCCCCCAACTGTAGCGAATCCCGTAGCAACTGGACTCGGTACCTCCATCGCTAGGGAGCGCTTTATCCAACTGCTTTCGTAACCACCGATCGTATCGCCGACGATCAGGAACCGATTCGTATTCCGTCCAGAACATCATCGTGTCGAGAGCATACCCGAGTGTCCATTCGGCGAGAATATTGTAGTTCGATCCCCATGCGAAAAGAGATTTTTTTAGTCGAGTTAGCGCCGCTCGTGCACGTGGTGTCCAACCCGCTGAGGGCCTGCCCGCGAACCAGTCCGAAACGATAACGGGGTGGATAGAGTATAGCCAGTCATGCTCGCTTTGTGGCGGTGTCACGCGCCTATACAAGGCTTCGTAGAGGTCCCATGGGTCGCCACGCAATGCATTGAGAACCGCTGGTGTCCTGTTCTCGACCGCCTGAAGAAAGAGAACGCGGGCATTGTGTTTCACGGATGCACGGCTTTTTTCGGGGTCGTAGTATTTCCCGGAGCCTAATGAGATCCGCTTCGGTTTTTGAGCTGGGGGCATTGATTAAGTCCAGAGCAATCGCCTGGCAAACAGAAGTTCGCGCGGGTGGGTGAATGTTCCCGCATTCGCTGGCCAGCGCTAGGCCGCAAATTCATTTTAGCCGCTCTGAAAGAGGGATCCCGACATGGCAAATCGAGAGTAAAGGGAATGAGCCTCGTCAAAGTCGAAAACGGGCTATACGGGGTTGCCGTGTATGCCCAGAAGTATGCCCATGACTGGCGCGGACCGAGTGTTACAGAGAACCATGCAACCTCGGTCAAGCCCTTGATAATACTGCTCAGTAATAGATCGTCTCCATCGGTCTAAGTCACTGATTCTCGGTGCGGCACTGGCTTCGAACCAGTAGGTCGGGAGTTCGAGTCTCTCCGGGCGCACCACTTAACATCCCAGGTCAAAATTTTCAGTAAAACGCTTTTAGGGATCGCGATCACCGATGTCTGAGTATTCGGAGATTGGCATTTTTGACATGGTTCCATATTTCCAGTATTGTCGAACCATGGCCCACGGACTACCCTCCGCGGACCGCGATATCGATCGCTACGCCGATATGTTTCAGGCCATGGGGACCGAAGGGCGGCTGCGCATCCTGCGCCTGCTGCTTTCCGCCCATCCCGAAGGGCTTGTGGTCGGAGATATTCTGGCCGAGCTGGACATTCCGAACTCCACGCTCTCCCATCATCTGGATAAGTTGAAAAACGAAGAGCTGGTCACGGTGCGGCGCGAAGGCACTTTCCTGCGCTATCTGGCCAACACGGAGAGTCTGCAGGAATTGCTCGGCTTCCTTTACGCCGAGTGTTGCAGCCGCAGCAATGCGATCGAGCCGGAGAAAATCGTTCAAATCCGCAAATAGGAGCATGTTGATGAGCACCCCGAATATCCAGGACGTGGTGAAAGAGAAATACGGGCAGGCGGCGCTCCGCGTCGTTACCGGAGGCGGCAGTTCCTGCTGCGGCGCGGTGCCGGGCGGCTCGAGTTGCAGCGACCCCATCACTAGCAACCTCTACGACCACACGCAGACGGGACAATTGCCGGAGGCGGCGGTCCTCGCCTCGCTGGGATGCGGCAACCCCACGGCGCTCGCGCAATTGAATCCGGGCGAAACCGTGCTCGATCTCGGTTCGGGCGGGGGCATCGACGTGCTTCTCTCGGCTCAGCGCGTCGGCCCGGCGGGCAAAGCCTATGGCTTGGATATGACCGATGAAATGCTCGCGCTGGCCAACGAGAACAAGCTCAAGGCCGGGGCGCAAAACGTGGAATTTCTCAAGGGGGAGATCGAAAACATCCCGCTGCCCGATAATTCGGTGGACGTCATCATATCGAACTGCGTGATCAACCTGTCGGCCAATAAAGACCGCGTATTAGGGGAAGCTTTCCGCGTGCTGAAGCCGGGCGGACGCTTCGCCGTATCGGACGTGGTCACGCGGGGCGAGATGCCTTCGGAGATCAGGCAGAGTGTGCTGCTTTGGGTCGGATGCCTGGCTGGGGCGCTCGAAGAGAATGAATACCGCGACAAGCTCATGACCAGTGGCTTCGCGCAAGTGGACATCGAGCCTACGCGCATTTATCGCGTGGAAGACGCCCGCGAATTTCTGGCCGCGGAAGGCATCGACGTGGATGCCATCGCTCCTCAAGTCGACGGAAAGTTCATGAGCGCCTTCATCCGAGCCGTGAAGCCTGGCATTGCGACATAGCGTATCGCTGCGCCAGCGCGCGTTCAATCGAGCGCGGCTAATGGTGTGTCCGGCGCCGGCCCGTTCCCGCGCTACTCCAGCGGCAGAAGCGGCGTGTCGTTGCGATGCCGGTCCAGCCACGCGAGCGCGTCCTGGGGCGACGCAACTTCTTTGCGCAGGATCGCCACCACCAACCCTTGCGTGAGCGCCGTGTTGAAAGGCGTATCGTACTGAACGGAAGCCGTCTGACCCGCCATCTTGAGCAAGAAGGGCACGCGCTTGTCCGTCTTTCCATCCAGCGCTTGGGATTGCCGGTACCAATGATCGGAACTCACGAGGACCGTCGTGGCGCCCCAGACGTGCGCTTCTTCCAAGGCTGTTCGCAACCTCCCCACGCTGCGGTCGGCCAGCGCCAGGCCGTCCAGGTAATGCCGCGGGTTGTAGCCATGCCCGTCTGGATCGTTCGTGATGAATTGCCGCTCAAACCGGTTGTATACATACGGGACGTGGGCGCCGTGGAAGTGCAGGAAAGATAGTTGAATGGATCTATCCCTGACCATCGCCAGGGCCGCGGAGACGATCTCGTTCCGCCGTCGCGTGCGCGCTTCCATGGCCAGAGATTGCGCGTGGGGAAGAAAGACGATCATGCCCAGCTGGTTGAGCAGGGATTGCGCAAACGTCCTCCTCGTGACGTTCACCCATTCCTCCATTTCCACCCAGTGACACCGGGCGAGCTCCGCGTCGAGTACGCGGCAATAGGGGTGGTACCAGCCAACGACCCCAGCATTCAATCCCAAGGTCCGAACCCTGGAAAAGACATTCGCTTGTCCGGCCCAACCTGCTTCCTTCGCGGTGCCGTTTTCGCTAAGCAACAGGTCGCTCGGGCCCGCCGGCCGCATGGCCACAACGCGTTTGCCCAGAATCAGGCTGGGAATGGAATTTGAAGTTGACCCGCCAGGAGGATAAGCGCGTGACGCATACACAGAAACGCCGCGAAGGCGGTCAATTTCCGGCAACTGGAGGCTGGCATCCCGGTCTTCAAAAATCAGCCGCTGATCCATTTCGTCCAAGATGAGCCACACCACCCTCGGACCAGCGGGATCAGCCGGCAGTGGCGGGGCCGTCGCCTTGTCCAGAAAGGCCACGGGATCGTACCGCATGGCGCGCCAGCAGGCTTCCCCGATGGTGACGGCCGCGAATGGCGACAAGATCAGCAGCCCGTACATAGCCCATGGGAAGATTTTCACCGGCCATAGCGCGAAGGACAGGACCAGCAGGAGGCCGGCGATGCTGAGCAGCGGCAACCTGTATTCACCGAAAAGCTGTAGCAGCAGACTCCTCAATGGAGACGCGAACACCACCGCGACCTTGAGCAGCAGAAGCAGCCAGACGCAGCGGGCGATCCGCAAGAGCCGTCCGGCCTGTATTCGCGAAACGAATATCGTAATCAGCGAGAGAATGCCGCCTAGCGTGAGGACACTGACGATAGCGGCCCAATACTCGGCCGGGGCCGGCGGGAGCTTCATGAAATACGCGTCGCTATCGGAATAACCCAGCATGGGTTTCCAACGCTGGAAGGCCGCGAGATTCGCGAACGATAAGCCGATGGCCACACAATGCCACGCGCGCCACCGCCGTTTCACATGACCCTTGGGAGCCGGTTCAAGCACAGGTGCCGGCGGAGCGAGATTCAATGGGTCTCCAGGTCCGCCACCACAAACCGCACCAGCGACTCAAGCAGTGCGGCCCGCGGGTAACGGGCATGATCCATGAACTTTTGTAATTCGCCGCCGGACATTTTGTCGAACGGCAGAGCCACGGCGAGGTGGTCTGCCCGCGCCG